>JBDSBN010000001.1:0-4565 GCA_039921585.1 Ginsengibacter sp.
GAGTTGACGTATATATTGCAAGACACTTAAGTTGGTCAGGGCTTTGGACGCATAGAAAATACGAACATCTTGTCCACTAAAAGCAGTTTGCAATTTTTGATATTGCTGTGCGATCTTTTCAGCATGATAAATATAAACCGGTGTGCTAAATTCTGTGGCTATTTCTTTTAATTGGTGGTGGGATAAAACCTCATTCATACTTAAAACTCAATTTTAGCAAAGCTACTTTGGAAACGTTACTATTTTATAAAAAATTAATACAGCCTAATAATATAACAATCGACGCTTCCAAAACGCGAAACTTAAAGTTTAAAGGAACAGCGTTTTATAGGATTTGTACCGATTTTAGTAAATCACCACCTAAGGGTTTTGTAAATACTAAAAGCTGATATTTTTTAATAATTAGACTGGAAAACAAATATAACTATTTAGTTCTGAATAGGATATAGGAAATTTAATAAATAGGTTGAAAAAGATTATTTCCCTTTTGAATCAGGGTTCTTGCTGTGTATCTTCTGTATTTGCTGAGTTGTCATCTGTAAGTGAAGGAGAAATATTATCGTCAACTTGCAGGTTTTCTTCCGGATGATTTTCATTGGACAACTCAAAATCAATGTGATCTTCAATGATCTCAATATGTTCAATCACCTCAGTAGCGCCTTCTGAATTCTCATGACTTTCTAATCTTTCATTTTCTACGATCAGTTTTGGCTCTGAGATTTCCTCTTCCGATTGTTGTTCTACCTGTGTAGCTTCAATGACTTCCTGATCGAGGACTTCTTTTATTTTTGGAAGATCTTGCGGAGAATTAATGCCAAAATAATCCATAAAGGATTTGGATGTAGTATAGATCAAAGGTTTCCCCGGTGCATCTTCTTTTCTTCCGGCGATCACCACGAGATCCTTTTCAAGTAATTTTTGAACGGCGTAATCACAATTTACTCCTCTGATTAATTCTATTTCAGATTTTGTGACAGGTTGTTTATAAGCAATAATTGAAAGAGTTTCAATAGCCGCAACTGATAGTTTTTTCAGGAATTTATCTCCATTGAGTTGCGCAACGGTTTTGTGATATTCCTTTTTTGTGAGGAACTGCCAACCGCCACCGGATTCTACAATTTCAAATGCATAAAACTCAGAGTCATATTTTTCTGCAATTGCATTCACGGCCGCTTCCACCTGCTCAGCAGTTGCCATGTCATCAATAAATCCCAGCGCTGTATTTAATAGCTCTACCATATCCGCAATAGATAATGGTTTGTCGCTTGCAAATATCAGCGCTTCTATATGTGGGATGATGATGCTTAACTCCATTTTTTTTCAATAGAACTTTCTTAATCACATTTTTGTGAATTCTACCCTTGTAATGCTGCAGCACCACTTACAATTTCTGTAAGTTCTGTTGTAATTGAGGCTTGTCTTGCTCTGTTGTAACTTATTTTTAATCCTCTTAATAATTCTTCTGCATTTTCTGTAGCCTGATCCATTGCAGTCATACGTGCGCCATGTTCACTCGCATTTGCATCTAGAAGTGCTTTATATAATTGGGTATTTAAAATCTTAGGCATTAATTCCTCTACCAGAACATTTTTATCGGGCTCAAATATAAAATCAACTTTCGTTTCGCCTTTCTTGCTTTCTGATTTTTTTACCGGTAAAAACTGTTCAGATATAAATTCCTGAGTTGCAGCATTTCTGAACTCGCTGTATATGATTTCTACTGCATCAACTTCACCTGAGGCAAAAGAATTCATCGCATATTTGGAGGTTTCAACAACATCTTCAAAGGTTAGATGACTGAATATATTCCAAAACCGGTCGTCTACCTTAAATTTATTTTTCGAAAAATGTTCATATCCTTTCTTACCTAAAGGAAGTATTTGAACATTTCCTTTTTTATCCTGAGATGCGTATTTTGAATTAATTACCTGCTTAGCTAATTTAATCAGATTACTATTGTATCCTCCGCAAAGGCCTCTATCACTTGTGATTACAATGATTAAAACCTTTTCAACGGGCCGTTCTTTCGCCAAAGCCATATTGATGTCGCCTTCAGCACTGCCAATAATATTTCCAAGCATTTCCTGGAGTTTTTGGGCATATGGCCTCATCTGGACTATAGCATCCTGCGCTCTACGTAATTTTGCAGCACTTACCATTTTCATTGCTTTGGTAATTTGCTGAGTACTTTGTACACTTTTTATACGATTTCTAACTTCTTTTAATGCACCACTCATAGTATTTTTTCGTTTACGGGCTGCAAAGTTAATACAATGATCCTACAAAACCATATTCTCTTATGCACAAAAAAAAGCTTCCGTAAAGAAGCTTTTTTTTGTGGTTGTCAACCTGAATTAGATTGTACTGTTTCTCATGACCTAGGTTTTAGTGGTTTTCAATATAGGATTTAATGCGGTTTTTCTTATAATTAGAATGCAAAGATACTTTAAGAAAAACTCGTCATTAGACCGCTAAGGATCATAAAATGCATGCAAGAGACAATATTATGTCACACATGTATTGTGGTTTAGTGTGAAATCCTATCCTACATTGGGTTCATCTAATTCAAGTCACCAACCATGTCCTTAGGATTTACCCACTCATCAAACTCCTCTTCAGTTACGTATCCTAATTTTACAGCAATTTCTTTAAGAGTTGTATTTTCTTTGTGAGCCTTTTGCGCAATCTCTGCCGCCTTATAATATCCTATTTTGGGATTGAGTGCGGTGACTAGCATTAAGGAGTTGTCCACATGTTTTTTGATGTTTTCTTCAATTGGTTCAATTCCTATGGCACACTTTTCATTGAAACTGTTACAGCCATCCCCAAGAATACGGGCGCTATGAAGAAAGTTGTAAATCATCATCGGTTTGAATACATTCAGTTCAAACTGACCGGTAGATCCACCTATGCTAATTGCTACATCATTTCCCATTACCTGTGCCGCGATCATTGTTAATGCTTCGCATTGAGTAGGATTTACTTTGCCCGGCATAATAGAAGAACCGGGTTCGTTATCAGGAATGTGAATTTCTCCAATCCCACTCCTAGGACCGGAGGAAAGCATCCGGATATCATTCGCAATTTTCATTAAACTAACCGCAATCAATTTTAAAGCGCCATGAGATTCTACAATCGCATCATGGGCTGCCAAAGATTCAAACTTATTCTCTGCTGTTTTAAATGGAAGAGAAGTTAATTCAGCAATCGTAGCGGCCACATTTTCTGAATATCCTTTCGGCGTATTGATACCTGTACCAACAGCCGTACCTCCTAATGCTAATTCGCTTAAATGATCCAACGTGTTTTTAAGCGCTCTGATCCCATGACGTAATTGGGAGACATATCCGCTAAATTCCTGTCCGAGAGTTAATGGAGTTGCATCCATAAAGTGAGTACGGCCTATTTTTACAATATGCATAAAATCCTTTGACTTTTGTTCAAGGGTTTTCTTTAAGTTTTCAAGAGCAGGTATTGTAAGATCCATCAATATCTTATAGGCAGCGATATGCATTGCCGTTGGAAATGTATCATTGCTTGATTGAGATTTATTTACATCATCGTTTGGATGTAATGCCTTCTCTTTATCATCGAGTTTGCCGCCACTCAATACATGACCGCGATAAGCGACTACTTCATTAACGTTCATATTACTTTGTGTGCCGCTTCCCGTTTGCCAAACAACTAGTGGAAACTTATCGTTTAGTTTTCCGGCAATAATTTCATCACAAACTTTGGAGATTAATTCCATTTTTTTCTTTGATAAAATTCCGGATTCTGCATTCGTAATTGCGGCAGCTTTTTTCAGATAAGCAAATGCTTCAATAATTTCGTGAGGCATTCTATTAATATCCTGTGCAATTTTAAAGTTTTCAATACTTCTTTGAGTCTGCGCTCCGTAGTATGCATCTATGGGCACTTTGACCTCGCCCATCGTGTCTTTTTCTATTCGATATTCCATCATGATATTTATTTATTCTTATGCAAATTTACAAACGAATGAATGATTTACACAATCAAAAAATTGTATTTGCAAAGTGATAAAACCCTTTCTAACAATTAGCGACTTTTAAATTGATCAAAAAAAAACTGATGCCATGTGTTTTAACGGCATCAGTTTTTTATTTGTCCTAATAAGATTCAGGAAAATTATTTAGTAAAGTCAGGCTTTCTTTTTTCTAAAAATGCAGCGGTCCCTTCGTTTTTATCTTCAGATGCAAAAGCTTCTGCAAATAGAGTTGCTTCTTTTTTATACCCATCTAATGAATGATTGAATGAATTGATGGCTTTGATGGCTTTTGCAACGCCTACCGGAGATTTAGTCAGAATAAGGCTTAGAATTTCTTTGGTTTTATCCATTAATTCTTCCTGGGTTGTTACCTGATTGACGAGGCCCAACTGTTGAGCTTCATCGGCTCCAATCATATTTCCTGTCATAATTAATTCCATAGCTTTCCCTTTTCCAACGAGCATGCTTAAACGTTGTGTGCCACCATAACCCGGTATTAATCCAAGATTTACTTCCGGTTGACCAAATCGGGCATTGTTTGCTGCGATTCTAAAAT
>JBDSBN010000002.1:0-4852 GCA_039921585.1 Ginsengibacter sp.
TCTGCGGGTTTTAATATTTGAATGCGAAACAGTATTACCTGTAATCGGTCTTTTTCCAGTTAATTGACATACTCTAGCCATAATGTTCTTTTTTTCGGACGGCAAAGGTAATAATAAAATACTTACCCGAAAAAATAATTCTAAATCTTTTTTTAATATTCAGGAAAACAAAGTGTTTCAGGCACCAAACACTGGTAATTCAACTGAAAATCATCACATATTCCGTTATAAAAAATCTATTTCGAAGTTCACTTTGGCAAAATACTCAAACATTTTACTTACTCCACAATATTTATCTTTAGAAAGATGTACCGCTTTCTCCACTTTTTCTTCATCTTCTTCTTTTACACGGATAGTATAGATGATCTTTACTTCATCATAAATAGAAGGCTCCGTATCTGTATTATTTGCAGCAGAACTAACTGAAAAATCTGAAAACTCAACTCTCATTTTCTTCAATATGTTCACCACGTCAAAACCGGTGCATCCGCTTAAGGCTGCAAGCATGAGCGCTTTAGGCCTTGGTCCCAGGTTTGTTCCTCCATTCTCCTCTGTGGAATCGATTTGTATAATATGACCATCAATCTCGGCAGAAAAATTCATTCCTCCGTTGTAAACTGCTTTCACTGTTTTTAAAGACATAGACTATTTTTTTTAATAATTTGAGCAAATTTAACCAATTAAAAACAGGTATTTCTATTTTAGGCCACTAGTTACATTCAATTGGCTCCAGTTATCTGCTTTCGTTTACATTTTTCTTAGCGCCAGTTTTTTCTCTTTACTTCTGTCACGATAGACTCTTATCATTTGAAAGCTGACAGCCAGAAGAATTAAAAAGAAACCATAATAAAAACCTGAGCCAAGAAACTTATTTTCTTTAAAAATAATAAACGCCATTATGATAGAGTAAATGGGTTCGAAATTATAACTCAGATTTGTGGTAAAAGCGGATAAGTGTTTTAATGAATGTAAACTGAGAATAAATGCGAAAACAGTACAAAACACCGCCAATATAATTAACCAAAACAAATCAGATGTGGTTGGGATGAAATAAGTTGCCGGAAAAAAAGTCAGATAAATTGGGATCAGGCAACTTAGAACGAGAAAACCACCCGTTAACTCATAAGTAGTCACGATGTTGGAGGAAAAACGATTGATGATTGTTTTATTAAAAATTGGGAACAAACTGGCCAGCAACGCAGAGATGATTCCAAAAATGATCCCTAATTTAAAATCGGGATAAAAATCAAATATCAAATATATCCCCAATATTGCCAACAATCCTAACAGTACTTCTATCAGATCGATTCGTCTCCGCCGGATGAGCGGCTCAAGAATTGATGTAAAAAACCCAATAGCAGACAAGCAGGTTACACCTACAGAAACATTCGAATATTTAATACTGCCATAAAAAAACACCCAATGCATGGCTATAATTCCGCCCACTCCTAAAAGTTTAAAGGTATCCTTCAAACTTATTTTTACAATTTCTTTCCTGAAAAACACAATCGCCCACAAACAAAGGATGGATAATAGCAATCGCCACCAAACTAACCATGCTTCATTTAAATCAATTAATTTTCCTAAAATGGCGGTAAAGCCAGCCAACAGCACGGCTATATGGAGTTGAATGAATGCCTTTTTCATATGAGGACAGCAAAATTAAACCTTCCGCATAATATTATTGAAAGAATCATACAAAGGAATTCTTAATCCGTGTATCCGTATACATTTTATAGACCTTCTCATAAAATCAATACTTAAATGCACTACTTAAGTGAGGCAAAAACGCCTGGTTTGATTTATTTTGAGGGCCTTTATTAACATACCTTTAAACAAAAAAGAATATGACCATTGAAAGATACCAATCATAGCTTTATATTTGCCGCTGTTTAATTAAACCCAAACTATGAGCTTCAAACGCATTAATAACATGACAGGTTGGGCAGTATTTGCTATTGCCACCTTTACGTATTTATCCACTATGGAGGCCACAGCCAGTTTTTGGGATTGTGGTGAGTTTATTTCAAGTGCTTACAAACTTCAAATCCCTCATCCTCCGGGAGCACCGTTATTTCTATTAATAACCAGACTTTTTACAATTCCATTACCCCCGGATATGGTGGCTCTTGGCGTGAATACAATGAGTGCATTAAGTAGCTCCTTTACCATTCTGTTCTTGTTTTGGACGATTACCCATTTTGCCCGCAAGATGATTTCTTTCAGAAATATGGAGTCCTTAACCTCAAATCAGATTTTCTCTGTAATGGCAGCAGGTACAGTGGGTGCTTTGGCATATACTTTCAGTGATTCATTCTGGTATAGTGCGGTTGAAGGAGAAGTATATGCGATGTCGTCTTTCTTTACAGCTTTAGTGTTTTGGGCTGGATTAAAATGGGAAGATGAGGTTTCAATTGAACAGGCAAATGGCATTAAAGGACATTTTACCCGGGCAGACAGATGGTTGATATTGATATTCTACCTGATTGGTCTATCGGTTGGTGTACATCTATTGTGTATTCTTACCGTCCCGGCGATCGTAATGATCTATTACTTCAAAAGGTACAAAAGAACCAAATGGGGAACTTTCTGGGCTTTTTTAGCGGGATGTATCGTTACAGGGATTATTCAGGTACCAATGGTACAATGGACAATTAAAATGGCCGGTAAATTTGATATCCTTTTTGTGAATAGCTTTGGTTTACCTTATTTCTTCGGATTTACGTTTTTCTTTATCCTTATTGCTTTCCTCATCTATATAACAATGAGAACTGCCGTAAAGAAAAACTGGAATTTCCTGCGCCTTGCAATGTGGACTTTTGCGTTTGTATTACTTGGAGTTTCTACCTATACAACCACCTTAATTCGTTCTGCTGCAGATCCGGCAATCGACATGTTTAATGTTGACAATCCGGTGAGTTTAGTTGGCTACCTTAACCGGGAACAATATGGAGACTGGCCGATTTTGAAAGGTCCTGATTTTACTGCTTCTCCAATCAAACAAGAATTTGTAGATACCTATATTAAAGGGGAAGGGAAATATGTGAAAAAGGGTAAAAAAATGAATATAGAATACAGCCCGGAGGATATTCATATTTTCCCACGGATGTGGGATGGTGGAAATGACCGCGGACAATCTGACTTCTATGCCGATTTTGCGAATATTGGAAAGGACCCTCAAACAGGAAAATATTACAGTTCACCTACAATGGCTGATAATATTGCTTTCTTTATGAGCTACCAATTCAACTGGATGTATTTCAGGTATTTCATGTGGAATTTTGCAGGAAAGCAAAATGATTTACAAGGCTCCAGCATGGGCAATGTAAGAGATGGAAACTGGATCACAGGAATCCCTTTTTGGGATAATGCCCGATTGGGTGATCAAAGTAAAATGCCGGAAAGTATCAAAAACAACAAAGCAAATAACAAACTCTTTGCCCTTCCGTTGATTCTGGGAATTCTGGGCTTACTTTATCAATATAAAAAAGACAGAGCAGATGCGCTCGTTGTCGGATTATTATTTTTCTTTACAGGAATTGCTATAGTCCTTTATCTTAATCAGGCAGGAAATCAACCACGCGAAAGGGATTATGCGTTTGTGGGTTCCTTCTATGCTTTTGCCATATGGATTGGATTAGGAGTATTGTATGTACAGGATCTCTTCCAAAAATTAGTCAAAGGGAAAATGGCCTCCTACCTTGCTGCCGGACTTTGCCTGCTTGCGGTTCCCGTATTAATGGCGAGTCAGGAATGGGACGATCACGACAGAAGCAATAAATTACTGGCGCGTGATATTGCCATCAACTATTTAGAGAGTTGTGCACCCAATGCTATCCTCATTACATTTGGAGATAACGATACATATCCTTTGTGGTATGCTCAGGAAGTAGAGGGTATAAGAAAAGACATCAGAGTAATTAATTCAAGCTTAATGGGTACTGACTGGTATATCAACCAATTGAGATATAAGATAAATGATAGTGATCCTATTGATGTCATCTGGTCAAAAGAGCAAATTTTAGGAAGTAGCCGGGATGCTATTTATTATTTCCCGGACTTACCTGGAGCTAAGGTGGATCAGACACAGCCAATGGATCTTTATACAATGATGAAAGATTATGCAGGATCAGACGATATAAGACGCATGTATCCGAATGATGGAGATTACCTCAATATTTACCCTACTAAAAAAGTAAAAGTTCCGGTTGATTATAATAAGGTTTTAAAAAATGGAACTGTAAATGCGAGCGACAGCGTTGTAAGCGAGATGGTTTTTGATCTTCCGCGAAATGCACTGGGGAAAAACGAAAGTGCCATCTTAAATATTATTGCAGCGAATAATTGGGAAAGACCAATTTACTTTACATCACTTTATAGTGATCTTGGATTCCAGGAATATTTAAGAACAGATGGTCTTTCGTATCGCCTTGTACCAGTTAAAAACAGTGAGGTAAATGCGGATTGGGCATTAGATGTTATGCTGAATAAATTCAAATATGGTAACGCAGATAAACCAGGCGTATTTTTCGACGAAGTAAATCGTCAGAGCCTTAATACCATTAGAATGCAAATGGGACTTGTAGCAAATTACCTGGCAGATAATAACAGAAAAGAAGATGCCCGAAAATTGCTTAAAAAAGTAGATGCCAATATGTTGCAGGAAAACATGCCTTATGCAATGGTTTCCCGCAGGCAGCAACACAATCAAATTTCCGGACAACTACTTCTGGCTGCTTACAAAGCGGATGATAAGGAACTTGCACAAAAGATCACAAATGCCTTACGTAAAGATCTTGAACAACAAAATCAATACTATCAGAGCTTGCCTGAAAGATTTAAATACTCTTTG
>JBDSBN010000003.1:0-2836 GCA_039921585.1 Ginsengibacter sp.
GCTTTATATAAATTTAGGAGAACAGTTTGAATCTAACGAGCCGGAGACCGCCAAAAATTACTATCGCAAAGCAGGAGAATTAAGTAATAATTTAAGATACACAGCAGGCAAACTTAAATTTATTTCAGGTTATACCTATGTGTTAAATATGCAAGGATTATACGATTCCGCACTTTTATTAAATCTCAAAGGGGTTGAAATTGCCCGCAGGGCAAAAGATTCCTTGAATCTGGCAAAAGCATTATTTAATTCCGGTACCTCCTACAGGTTAAATGGCGATTATGAAAATGCAATTAAATTTTACGATGAAGGAAAGAGGATTTTCATTCGTTTTGGTGATGAGGAAACAGAAATGAAAGCAAATGACATTTTACAGACACTCTATTTTGATATGAAGCAATTTAAAAAAGGCATTGAATATGGAGAAAAAGCTGTGACAGGTTTTCGCAGGAAGAATGATCTTCAATGGCTGGACAGCGCACTTAATAATCTGGGAATGAATTATTCAAGTATCAAAGAATTTAATAAGGCCAAACAGCTATTTGAAGAAGCATTGAAAATTGGCAGTAGAATTGGCGATAAAAATATGGTAGCAAGTCAGAATCTCAACCTGGGAGATATTTTTATACAGAAAGGAGAATACGATAAAATGAAACCCTACATGGAAAAAGCACTGTTGCTTGCGAGGGAATTAGGGTTACATGAGTCAGAGGTAATCGCTTTAAAAGGATTGTCATTCTACTACCACAATTCCGGGCAATATGAGGACTCTAAAAATCTGGCTAATGAGGCGCTGGCAAACACTTATCAATTTAATTTAAAAAAACAAAGAAAGACATTATTCACCCATCTTTCCAATCTTGCTTATTCTATGCAGGATAAGAAATTGGGGGAATATTATGCAATGGAAAGTACTTTATTGGGAGACAGCTTATTGAATGAAACGCTTCAAAAAAACTCATTGGAATTAGAGAAAAAATATGAATCATTTCAAAAGGAAAGTAAAATAAAAGAATTGGAGGCATCGGGGAAAGTGCAGTCATTAACTATTAAACAAAAGAATACACTTAATTATTTGCTGGCAGGTGCTGTCCTGTCGCTGCTCATTATTAGTTTGTTGATAATGCGCAACTACAAACATATACAAACAATCCAGCAGCAGCGGATAGCTGAACTTGAAACCCTGCAACAACTCACTGCCACTGAGGCTGTTTTGAAAGGTGAAGAACAGGAACGATCACGTCTTGCTAAAGACCTGCATGACGGGCTGGGTGGCATGTTATCAGGTATAAAATTTTCAATGAATACTATGAAAGGAAATTTAATCATGACGCCTGAAAATGCACAGGCCTTTGAGCGCAGCATGGATATGCTGGACAGTTCTATTAAAGAAATGCGGCGGGTGGCACATAATATGATGCCGGAGAGTTTAGTAAAATTTGGGTTAGATACGGCATTAAAAGATTTCTGTAACGAAATAAACAAGACCGACGCACTGAAGGTAAATTATCAGTCTTTAGGTTTGGATAATACAGAAATAGAACAGACAACGGCAATTGCTATTTACCGGATTGTGCAGGAATTAATTAATAATACAATGAAACACGCTGCTGCAAGAACAGCGATTGTGCAGGTAACAAAATCAAACAACCAGCTTTTGGTCACGGTGGAAGATGATGGCAAAGGATTTGATCCTGCTTTGTTACAAAGTGCAAAAGGGATTGGCTGGACAAACATTCAAAGTCGCGTTGATTTTTTAAAAGGTACTTTAGATATACAATCTTCAACTGGTAAGGGCACTTCTGTTCACATAGAATTAATAGCATAATGGCAACTAAAGTTTTTATTGTAGATGATCATTACATGGTGATTGAGGGCATACGCTCTCTATTGCAAAATGAAACCGATATTGAATGGCTGGGCCATGCAATGAACGCTGCGTCCTGTCTTGCCTTTCTGCACAATCATTTGCCCGATTTAATATTAATGGATATAAACCTGCCGGATAAAAGCGGAATAGATTTGTGTAAGGAAGTAATGGAGAAATACCCTTCCGTAAATGTGATAGGTCTGAGTACATTTAACCAGCAAAGTTTTATTCAAAAAATGATGGAACATGGTGCTTCAGGTTATGTTTTAAAAAATGCCACAATGGAAGAACTGATGGAAGCCATTCATACCGTTGCAAAAGGCAAAACCTATCTTAGCCACGAAGCAGCACAATCCTTAAGGAAAGCGCCTGAAGGAGATATACCAATTCTGACCAGAAGAGAAAAGGAGGTGCTGGAGTTGATTGCAGACGGACATACAAATAATGAAATCGCAACAAAGCTTTTTATAAGTGTGACAACGGTTGACACACACAGGAAAAACCTGTTGGCAAAATTTGGAACGAAGAATATTGCATCACTCATTAAAGCAGCAATGCAAATGCATTTGCTTTGATTTCATCAGTACCGGTTAAATTTGTCTTTGTACTAACCATTAAATGATATAGAGTTGAAAAATTTAGAAGATAAAATCGTTTTAATAACAGGGGGAGCATCCGGCATTGGTAAAATCATGGTTCGTTTAATGTTAGAACGTAAAGCAAAAGTAATCATCTGGGATATTAACGAGGAAAGTACTGATAAAACAATTACCGAATTCTCTGCCATGGGGAAGGTTTTTGGCTATCCTGTAGATGTATCGGATCTGGAACAAATACAAGACGCCGCTAAAAAAGTGAAACAGGAAATAGGTATCGTTGACATTCTGATCAATAATGCCGGAATCATTGTTGGTAAATATTTTAGCGATCATACGGTTACTGATATTGCAAAAACAATGGAGATTA
>JBDSBN010000004.1:0-13459 GCA_039921585.1 Ginsengibacter sp.
GCCTTTTATGATATCCTCAAAGAACTTTGTGTCAAATACGATTTCAATTATCCGGACGAAAAAATGATTGATCTGGCCAAAGCCGTTAAAGATTTAGTAGATGGTCAGGCTAAATTTCCTGATTGGAACAGACGTGATGATATTAAGTCAGCTCTTAAGGTGGGATTAATCTTACTTCTTGATGAGTTTAACTACCCACCTGTAGAACGGGATGAAGTGTATGAAGAGATTTTTGAGCAGGCGGAGAATTTTAAGAGGAATCAGGGGAAGTGATGGATTGGGGGAATGTTCACTTTCAATAGACAGGACAAATAGTTTAAACACAATTATTTACTAACATACTTAAACCTTTTTCCTGGTTTGTGTCTTCACGAACCATCCCTGAATAAAGAAGAACGCTGATGAGCACGGATTAGATCAGCGATAATCCAGATTTTAAAATCCGCATCATCCATATGCAATAGTTCCCCTCAGTGGCGCAAGTATGCCGCATAGCTGTCGCGTGATACGTACTTGTGCCATTTACGAACTCCTAGCCAAAGAAACCAATCCTTTGATTCCACAAATATCCGGTGCACTGCCTTACTTCCGATTTATTGAACAGATTTTAAAATTGCAAGTTGCGCCTTTCCTGATTCAGCTTTTCTCACAAGGCACAGGAAGCCAACGCACGTTTCCAACGCCTCATTCCTGCGCCACGCATTGGTGTATTCCCTTGCCAACAGGGGGTAGTTATTAATTGCAGTCTGCCCATAGGTAGCAGTGGATATTCAACAAACTATCCGCGTGTAATGATTCCGGTGGTTCTTGTCTTCAGGATCATTTTTATGGATGTCTTTTGCTCACAACAAATTGTTCACTTCGGCATAAATTGACTCTTGTCCTCGCGCACACCCACCGCGTCGTCTTTGCGAGGCACAGTTAAGGCTCACAAATAGTATAAAAACTACGTGCCGAAGCAATCTCCTCTTTTTACTTACTCAACTATTCCAAAGATGAGATTGCTTCGGCGCACAAGCATCGGTAAACTCAGAGGTTTGAAAAGCGCCTCGCAAAGACGTATCTGTGGTAGTTATTAATGGCAGTCTGGTCATAGGTAGCAGTAGTAATGGGTTCAATATTTTTGAAACTTAACATTGTTATACGTCTATTAAATTATATACCTCACTTTAATTACCCCATCTTAAGGATTAGTTGACCACAAAGCAGCCGACTTAAGCAGGACTCTTCTGGGAAATTTTAATGTTGCAACAATTAGCTCGGCAAAATCTTCCGGTTGCAATACCTTATCCGGGTTTCCATCCGTCAGCTTCAAGTCTTTACTCATATCTGACGCAATGGTGCTTGGCGTTAAAGTGACCACACGAATATTATTTTTACGCACTTCCTTCATCAGGGATTCGGACATTCCATTAACTGCGAATTTAGAAGCTGAATAAGCGGATGTTGTTGCATTTCCGGTTATTCCGGCAGTGGAAGAAACATTGAAAATATCTCCCTCATTTTTTGCGACCAAAATGGGCAAAACTTCTTTGGTCACATAATACATTCCGAAAACATTTGTGTTGATGATAGAAGTCCAGGTGGGAACATCCATTTCTAAAAAAGTACCAAATGAGGCAATCCCTGCATTATTAACCAATATATCTACCGTTCCAAAATCATTTATTATACTTGCAATTCCGGCCTTTACCTCCTCATAATTGGAAATATCGAATGCAGCGTAGGTTGCTTGAACACCGATTGCTTTTAGCTCCTTCACGACATCCATTAAATTGGCCTCATTCCTGCCGGTAACCGCAACATCTATTCCTTCTTTTGCAAAGGCAAGTGCAGTGGCTTTTCCTAATCCACGACTGCCGCCGGTTATTATTGCTTTTTTTCCTTTTAGTGTATTCATAGTTTTTTTTTGGATAAAATTACGACTTGGGATCTTCATCTAAACAATACGCATCAAAAAAAGTGGTAATCACCCTCTTTAAAACGTCGCCGCCTTTTCCCTGGTTCGTGTCTTCACGAACCATCCCTGAATAAAGAAGAACGCTGATGAGCAAGGATTAGATCAGCGATTATCCGCATTTTAAAATCCGCATCATCCTTATGATATAGTTCACCTTATGTTTGTACTTTAATAATTTTAAATGAACGGAGGGCATTTTTAAACATCAAGATTTGGTTCGTGGAGACACGAACCAAGGGAAAGATTTACGCTGATTTTTTAGTGTCAATTATTAATGGCGAAACGAATAGCTTGATGCCTTCTATCTGCGTTAATCTGCGTGTCTTCCATCTGCGAAAATCTGCGAGAAGCCTTATTTTATTTCTCGCAGATTAGCGCGGATTTTTCCGCAGATTTTCGCAGATTTCTAGTCTTATTTATTTGTAGGCGAAACGAATGGCTTGATGCCTCCTATCTGCGATCATCTGCGTGTCTTCCATCTGCGAAAATCTGCGAGAAGCCTTCTTTTATTTCTCGCAGATTAGCGCAGATTTTTCCGCAGATTTTCGCAGATTTCTAGTCTTATTTATTTGTAAGCGAAACGAATAGCTTGGTTTCTAACTATTGTCTTCTGAACCATTTTCCTGGATGTCTTTTGCTCACAACAATTTTTTCTCTTTCGCATAAATTGACTCTTGTCCTCACGTACACCCACCGCGTCGTCTTTGCGAGGCACAGTTTAGGCTCATAAATAGTATAAAAACTACGTGCCGAAGCAATCTCCTCTTTTTTCTTATTCAAGCATTACAAACATGAGATTGCTTCGGCGCACAAGCATCGGTAAACTTAAAGGTTTGAAAAGCGCCTCGCAAAGACGTATCTGCGGTAGTTATTAATGGCAGTCTGGTCATAGGTAGCAGTAATGGGTACAATATCTTTGAAACAATCTGCTTACAAATAAACCGCTGTCTGACCTATAGGTGCCGACAGCTATACACTGTCCTTGCGGGGTGCGGGTTCCAGGTCAGCACCGCAGGTCGGACCGGTTAATGTGTACAATATCTTTGAAACAATCTGCTTACAAATAAACCTTTTCCCTGTTTCGTGTCTTCACGAACCATCCCTGAATAAAGAAGAACCCCTCAGTGGCGCAAGTATGCCGCATAGCTTTCGCGCGTTGCGTACTTGTGCCATTTACGAACTCCTAGCCAAAGAAACCAATCCTTTGATTCCGCAAATATCCGGTGCGCTGCCTTACTTCCGATTTCTTGGACATATTTTAAAATTACAAGTTGCGCCTTTCCTGATTCAGCTTTTCTCACAAGGCACAGGAAGCCAACGCACGATTCCAACGCCTCATTCCTGCGCCACGCAACGGTGCATTCTCTTGCCAACAGGTGGTAGTTATTAATTGCATTCTGGTTATAGGTAGCAGTGGATATTCAGCAAACTATCCGCGTGTAATGATTCCAGTGGTACTTGTCTTCAGGATTATTTTCATGGATGTCTTTTGCTCACAACAATTTGTTCACTTTGGGATAAATTGACTCTTGTCCTCGCGCACACCCACCGCGTCGTCTTTGCGAGGCACAATTAAGGCTCATAAATAATATAAAAACTACGTGCCGAAGCAATCTCCTCTTTTTGTTTACTCAATCATTCCACATAAGAGATTGCTTCGGCGCGCAATCATCGGCAAACTAAAAGGTTTGAAAAGCGCCTCGCAAAGACGAATCAGGGGTAGTTATTAATTGCAGTCTGGTCATAGGTAGCAGTAATGGGTACAATATCTTTGAAACAATCTGCTTACAAATAAACCGCTGTCTGACCTATCGGTGCCGACAGCTTTGTAATGTCTATCTCTCGCAGATTGGCGCGGATTTTAACGCAGATTTTCGCAGATTTTTTAGTCTTATTTATTAGTGGCGAAATGAATGGCTTGATGCCTCCTATCTGCGATCATCTGCGTGTCTTCCATCTGCGGAAATCTGCGAGAGGCCTTATGTATTTCACGGAAATCTGCGAGAGGCCTTATTAATTTCTTGCAGGTTTTTAGTTTAATATCTTAAATTTATAACAGATTACTATTTAGTAATATAAAAGTGTGTAAAAGACACATTCTAAACCCTGAAAGATGAAAATTTTAATTTTAGGAGCAACAGGCCGCACTGGTCAGCACTTAGTTTTAAAGCTATTGGACAGAGATCACCAGGTAATTGCACTTGCCCGTGATCCAGCAAAACTTTCTATTGAAAATCCTTTATTAACGATAGTTAAGGGAGATGTATTGGATAAATCTCTCGTGATGCAAATGACCAAAGGAACGAATGCAGTAATCAGTGCCCTGGGTGCAGGAAATTCTTTAAACTCCCGCGATCTGATTTTCAAAACCGCTGAAATATTGATTCCGGCGATGATAGAAAATGGTGTTAAACGGTTGATTTTCTTATCGGCATTTGGAGTGGGTAAGTCAATTAAAAAGGCTAATTATATTCAAAAATTAATCTTTCGGCTACCATTAAAGAATATTTATTCCGATAAAGAGAAAGGAGAAGATACAATAAGAAACAGCTCATTAGAATGGACCCTGGTATATCCGGTTGTACTCACGAATACTTCCTATACCGGTAAGTATAAAGTAGCCGAAGAGGTGATCATGAAAGGGATGCCTAAAATTTCACGGGAGGATGTGGCGGAATTTATGGTTCAGCAATTAACGAACGATTTCTATATACGAAAAACCCCTATCCTATACCATTAGTTGGCGATTGGTCTGATAAGGGATCTATTCTAAAAAAAACAAGAAGGTATTTGTATAACCCTCGTGGAACTATAGGCGAATCAAATGAAAGTAGAGATCGACAATTTACTCCTTTTGATGAAGGAATGTAAAATAGCTGAAGTTGAAAGTCGGCTATGATCGAACAAGTCCGAAAGAAAATTAAAGAAGATCCTTCGGTGGAAAATGAATGGGACAATTATTTACAAGAAATGATGCAAACTTTAAAACTGAAAAACGTGCAGGCAGTAGTAAATTGGGTGCAATTGGGAAATGGGCACCTGGCAATCGGGCATCGACCCGGAAAAAAAATTTCTTATGAAGGTTTAAAAAAAGCAGGGACATCCATAGTAGTTACTTTGCTTCATGAAAATGAAGGAGCTTTACCAATTGGAAAACACATCCATGACGTGAATATGGAATGGATTTGGTTCCCCTTTTCTGCTTCCAAACCCCATAGCGGGGAAGAATTGATCATGGTTGTTGATCTGTTTAATAAACTTTCACACGGATTAGATTCCGGGAAGAAAATCTACATTCATTGCTCTGCAGGGATACATCGAACAGGAATGATTGCTTATGGATTATTGAGGTTTCTTGGAAAGGATAAACCGGAAGCACTTAAGTTGCTTGAATCATTAAGAATGGTGACATCAATGCAGGTTGGCGAAAATCGGTTATTGTGGGCAGATCAATTCAAGAAGAATCCACAGGAAGATAATAATTCAGTTTAGTATAAAGAATTAGTTGACGTAAAGCAAAATAATCGCTGGATCGATTTACTAATAAACGTATTAAGAAATGAAATGAGTGAGTATGCGAAAATTGATCATTTATATAGCATCAAGTTTGGATGGATATATTGCCAAACCAAATGACGACCTCAGTTTCTTAAAACTGGTTGAAAAGAATGATGAAGATTATGGATATGCAGCATTTATTGCCACCATTGACACAATTATTCTTGGTAGAAAAACCTACGATTGGGTAATAAAAGAAATCGGGGCCTCCTATTATGCTAACGGAGAAAGAAACGTGTATGTCATCACAAGAACTGAAAGACCTGCCGCTGGGAAAGCAATATTTTATACAGGAGATTTAACGGAATTGATCCAACAACTTAAATCAGAGGAGGGAAAAAATATTTTTTGCGACGGAGGAGCTGAGGTAATCGATGCGCTTATAAAAGACGATTTAATCGATGAGTACATTATTTCTATTATCCCGGTATTATTAGGTAGCGGCACAAAACTTTTTAAAGACAACAGGCCAGAACAAGAATTGGAACTGATTAGCTCAAAATCATTTGACACAGGACTAACCCAATTGCATTACAAACGGAAAAGGAGGAACGAGCCCTGATATAAAGAATAGCGGATAAGAGTACAAAATGCAAATCGGCGTAAGGATGCAAATGTTTTTAAGCAATCATGATACAGCATGGAATATTTAATTCCCTAACCAGGGTGGATAAAACTTTATTGAGCAATAGTAATAAGAATGAACTATTAATTATATATTTGATAAGGGTTGGAATAAGACGCTCTTGTAACATACTTGCAGCAAATCGTTATGTGATGGTAGTAATCAGCATTATTCAAAAAATCGTAACAGTATATAAATCTTCATCTTTAAACAAGAGAACAACATGAAAAATTTCCATCCTTTTTTTACTATCGGAACCGTAGGAATGATTGTTTTAGCATGCCTGCATATCTTTATGGCGCTGGCATTATCCATGACCTCTCACGCTACATTTTTTGTTATGTACTCTATATTTCTGACGTTCCTCATACTCGGTGTAGGACTTACTATTAAAAAGCAGAAAGAATCTGTTAAGAATTAAGAATGTTTTTTAGTAGTCAATAAAGTTTAGGAATTCAAAAATCTACAATTCATATGGAAATTTACTTTGACGGTTATTGCCCTGAATGCCTCATAAAAGGCGTGCAGGTTGAAATGAGATTGAATGAAAACGATTTTTGGGAAAGTGAAAAAACCGGTTTGCAAATAACCGTCTTCCCACCTTTTGCAACAATTCTCAGATGGCGTGGAAAAGGGAAATTTAGACACTCATCGGATGTTGCTTCAAATTCTTTAGCTGGTCTTATCCTGGCAGAAGCAAAAAAGGAAGAAGGAGAGGAAATTTTTCCGGAGGAAGAAAAAATACTTGTCAATAAATTGGACCTTGAAAAATACCTGGGTGAAATTTATAAAAGTAAAGAAGATTTGGACGCAGATAAACTCAATCTTAAAAATCCAATTTAAAGAATAAGAACTACATCCACTACCCTTTTTCCTCCCAGAAATCATATTAATCAAACCAGTGTTCGCAGACGCCAATATTTTTATCCACTTCCTTTATCAACATTTCAAAATATGAAACTTTTAAAAAAGATCTTAATAGTAATTGGAATTTTGATCGCAATTCCACTAATCGTCGCAATTTTTGTAAAAAAGGACTACGCCGTCGAAAAAGAAATTATCATCAATAAAGGAAAAGCAGAAGTTTTTGAATACATAAAGCATCTTAAAAATCAGGACAATTTTAGCAAGTGGGCAACGATGGACCCCAATATGAAGAAAACCTATAGAGGAACAGATGGAAAAGTAGGTTTTGTTTCTGCCTGGGAAAGTGATATGGATGATGTGGGTACTGGCGAACAGGAAATTAAAAAAATCACAGAAGGTGAGAGAATTGATTTTGAATTACGATTTCTAAAACCCTTTGAGGCAACGGAACCTGCATATATGACCACCGAAGCGATCAATGAAAATCAAACTAAAGTGAAATGGGGGTTTAGCGGCCATATGAATTATCCGATGAACCTGATGATGCTTTTTATGGATATTGAAAAAATGATTGGAGATGATTTGCAAACGGGGCTGGCACGTCTTAAAGTAGTATTGGAGGGTAATTAAGGAGGTTTGAATGAAAATTGTAGCAAGAGGGCTATTTTTTTAATGAATTGAGTTAGATATGTTTAAAAAATATGCGGATGGAATAGAGGATATAAATACTATATAGTCAGAGGGCAAAACACGAAATTAAATATATAGCCATATGTCAACAGCACAAACAAAAAATCCCTTTACATGGGTAGAGATTTATGTAGAAGATATGAGCAGAGCTCAAAAGTTTTATGAAGCTATCTTGGATATTAAAATGATTCCAATGCCCACTCCCGGAGAAGTCGGTGATTTAGAAATGGTGAGTTTCCCTTGGGCAGAGGGGGAATCAAATATTAGTGGAGCATTATGCAAAACAAGTAAAGTTAAACCAGGTTCCGGGGGAACATTAGTTTATTTTGCTTGTGATGACTGTGCGTCAGAATCTTCAAGAGTAATACATGCAGGAGGCCAGATCTTAAAAGAAAAATTCCAAATTGGAGAGCACGGTTTTTGTTCTATTGTTATAGACACAGAGGGCAATACTATCGGATTACATTCTATGAAATAAAACGATAAAGTGAAGATCCTTGCTGTTATAGTTGGCTCAGGTTTTTCCGAAGGGCTCCACCCTTCGTTTGTATATCACGCCCTTTCATGGCTGGCACTTCGAAAGCCCTGAAAGGGCGCAATACCATAAAATAGGGTGAAGCCTTATTTAATTTCCGAAGCGCTCCCCACCCTTCGTTTACATGTCATGCCATTTCAGCGCTGGCTACATCAAAGAAAACCATCCTAAAAAACATCGTAACTTGATCCAAAATAATTTCGCAATCATGGCAAAGCAAAATAAAACGACAGAAACCGAGGCAAGTGTCGTTGACTTTATCAACTCGTACGCGGATAATGATCAAAAAAAAGCAGATAGTTTTCAATTAATTGAGCTCATGACGGAATGGTCCGGTTTTGAACCTAAAATGTGGGGACCATCAATTATTGGATTTGGAAGTTATCATTACAAATACGAAAGTGGTCGTGAAGGGGATGCTCCTCTCATTGGATTTTCACCCCGCAAAGCCGCAATTTCACTGTACGTTTATTCAGCAACAGATGATAACCAACATTTACTTGATGATCTTGGTAAATTTAAACAGAGTAAAGCCTGCATTTACATCAAAAAATTATCCGATATCAATATTGTGGCTTTACAAAAAATTTGTGAAGCATCGATTGAATATCTTAACGAACATCATGAATGTGCGTGTAGATGATTACCCTGGAAAGGAAGAATATGAATTTTGATTTAATGATTCAAAATCACCCCAATCATGAACATGTTTGCAAAAAATAAAGCAACTACCGTAGAGGAGTATCTTTTAAACATACCGGAAGATCGGAAGAAGGATATGGATTTTCTTCACGATTTTATTCAGAAAGCAGTCCCGAGCCTTAAACCATATTTTGCAATGAATATGCTTGGATACGGTTCATTTTATTATCTGGATTCAAAGAATCAAAAAAAAGATTGGCCAGTCATTGCCCTGGCCAATCAAAAGAATTATATAAGTATTTATGTATGTGCAGTGATTGAGGATCAGGTGGCGGTAGAAAAATATAAAAAAGACCTGGGAAAGAACACAAAAGGGATTAGTTGTATTCGCTTTAAAAGCATTGAAGAAATTAACCTTCAAACACTCAAATTAGTGTTGAAACTTGCTGAGGAAAAGCCAGGGCTTGCCAATGCCCGCTTAGTAGATAAATAAGTAAATCTTATTCTGGTTAGTTAGTAATCCAACCTGCACATTGGCCAAATGCAAAACTAAATACTTATCTGAGTTGCGGTAATACCTGAAATTCTCAAAAATAAACAAGGAATGGGAAACCCCTGATAAATGATTTATAATGGACAAAGCAACACAAACAATGATCGACAACCTGCAAAAGAACACAGGGAAAACGTTGGATCAATGGATTGAAATTGTATTAAAAAAGAATTTTGAGAAACACGGAGAAATTATCAAGTTCCTGAAAGAATCACACCAACTCACATACGGTTTTGCTAACCTGATTGCTCACAAAGCAAAAGGCTCAGACGCAGGCTCCTCAATGAATCAAGATGACCTGATCACAAAACAGTATCAGGGAAAAGAACACCTCAAACCATTTTACGAACAATTATTGAGTGAAATTTTGACCTTTGGTAAAGACATAGAAATTGCTCCAAAAAACACCTATGTTAGTCTGAGAAGAAAGAAGCAATTTGCTATTTTAAATCCGGCGACAAAAACACGTTTTGAAGTTGGAATTAACTTGAAAGGTCAGGAACATCAAGGCAAATTGGAAGCCGAAAAGCCCAATGCAATGTGTTCAAATAAAATTAATTTGACAGACATTTCAGATATCGACAAAGAAGTTATTGAGTGGTTAAAAGCTGCTTATGATCATGCGGGATAATGAATGATTAACTATTAAAAGAGCAATCAAAAAAATCAAAATAATCAAACGAATCAAAGTTCAGACAAACCCCAATCCGTTACTTCAAAATCTCCTCCAACACCTCTACCCTCCCATCAATTGTTTCAGGATCAAATGTTAGTCCCAATAATTTTGCGATCATTGGATATACGTGCACATTTTCGAAATTATTGATTTTGTAATTTTGTTTAAAGGCCGGTCCCCAGGCATAAAAAGTAGATTGCATTTCGGCTAGATCATTATCATACCCATGTGTGCCTACGCTTTTTCTACCTCGACTGGAAAAGATAAACGGTTGATCGGCCACTAAAATAATATCTCCTACACGATTGTAGTAATCATCTAATTGTCCGTAATGCCAACGGGCGGGAACGTCTTTTGCCAGGTATGTTGTGTAGTTTTTATCCTTTGTTTTGATGGTGTTATAATAAGGTACAATGTCTTTTTTATTTTTTGCATAAAGATGGATCAGATTGCTGCTATAGGAAAGGAGGAATTTACTGGTATCCACAAAAGGCACAGGAAGCGTGTTAATGGTATCTACATCGGTGAATCCGTGATCAGATACGAACACAAAATTGATGGGTAAACCAGTGGCTGCAGCCATTTTATTTATTTTACCGATCGATTTGTCCAGTTCTTGCACTGCCTCTTCGGTTTGTTTGGAATACACGCCATATCTGTGTGCTGCGTGGTCTACCTCCGGAAAATAAAAGGTAATCAAATGAGGGCGCTTGTCTGCCGGAAGTTTAAGCCAGTCTTTTAAAATCTGTAGTCGTCTGTCAAATTCAAAAACTTCTGAATAATTGAAATAGTAAGTTGGCCGCGTTTTTTGTATATCACTTTCGGAAACTACCCAGAAAAAGCTGGCGGAAAGCATTTGTTGTTTTTCTGCCAATACCCAAAGTGGTGTACCTCCATACCAGCTGCCATCCTGAACGGCTTCTTTTTTAGGCAAAGCATAAATATCGTTACGGGCGGGATCATAAAAGCGATTGCTGACAATGCCATGGTGTGCAGGGTATAATCCTGTAGCTATGCTATAATGATTTGGAAAAGTAAGTGTAGGAAATGAGGGCTTCATCGAAGTGGCCTCTACTCCTCCGGCTGATAGTTTCAACAGATTTGTTGCATTAAATCGCCGGGCGAAATCATACCGCAACCCATCTGCGGAAATCAGGATAACATAAGGCTTGCTTTGTTGCTCCTTACTATTCGCACGGTTTTTTACAACGTATTGAGTAGTATCCTGTGCAAAAGCAGTTTGCAAAAAAGTGAATCCAAAGGCGACCAGAATGGTATAGACGAAAGCAGTAGTATTTGTGCGCATAATTTAATTTAAAAGTTGGAATTTACTTGTATTGGAGGAGGTTTCAAAATTCATTATAGCAATGGTAAATTTTATGATGCAGAGGGAATTTTCTGCTCCTTATTGTTTGAGTCAGACTGTTGTCTCTTTACACCTCTTTCGGATAAAAATAATCCAATCATCACTAGTATCACTCCGATAATGGTATACTGACTAATCGGATCACCCATAATAGGTGCAGCGATTGCAAAGCCAAACACTGGACAGAGGAATAGCCATAAACCGGCCTTTACTGTATTAATCCGGAGAAGCCAAAGCCACAGTAAAACGGCAAAAATAGATACCGGAACAGCAAGCCACAAAGTTGAGCCCCAAAAGATTGCATTGTACTGATTTGCTTCTGCCAAATAGGTAGACAAAGTGAATGGAAGAAGCATCATTCCACCGAGGATAGTTTGCCATCCGTTGATAGTTAAAATGCATAAACCGCTCCAGTTACGGGCAGAAAAATAAACGGCTCCTACAGAATAGGATAGCATACTTACAAGAAGAAGGATTAGTCCTGAGGTGGTAACGGATGCATCTTTAAGCAAAGGGAGGGAAGCATAGAAAACACCTGCAGTACCTAAAATCAACGCTATGATTACAGGAAGTTTTAATTTTTTACGTAAAAATATAATGGATAAAAAACTAATAAAAACCGGATTGGTTGCAATAGAAAGCGAGCCCACACCTGCTGTCACGTCCTGCATTGCAAAGACATACAGTCCTAAATAAATGGTGATGTTCAGCAGGCCATAAATAAATAGTTGTTTCCATTCTTTTCCTTTTGGTAATCTTTTTCCACTTGCTATATGAGTAAAGAACAGCATGATACATCCGCCAATTGCAAAGCGGATTTGTGCAATCACAAGTGGCTGCGCTACATCGAGAGCTAATTTAGTAGCAGTGGAAGCGGAAGCCCAAAGGATGGCGAAGATAATTCCTGCACCTACCCATTTAAATTGTATGCTAATGGCGAATGATTTACTTTTTAAAAATGCGAAACTAATGGCTTATAAGGAAAAAGCGAAGATTCATTTAATGAAGAGATTTATAACGTAATGGCCATATGTGAAAGAATTGTGAACAATTTTTTGGTGTAATAAGTAATAATCTTTTATCTTGAACTGGATTTAGGAAATAATAACAAGCAGTTGAAGACAACAAATCATTTATGTAAGCGTTGAAAGTTAGTGGACACAATGATTTTTGAAAAGGATGATTAACAATTTATTACCAACTTGATAGTTTCTTTTTTGACTGCTCTTCATCTTATAATAAAATTTATACCAATCTTAAAAATCCGGACATTATGGACACAAATATAATTTGCCAGGAAATTTTAATAACTACCGAAAGTCGGTTTTTTACAAATGGCTTCAAAGATTTGCAATTGACACCTTCAAAAAAAATGACAAGGAAACAATTTTTGGCGGAGGCCTGCTGGAATGGTTTGCTAAAACATACACTTCCTGAAATTTTAAACGATCTGGAATTGATTAATATCAATGAAGGGGAAAGAATCCTTGACCTGCGGTTCGGAGAAAACGGGCAACAAGTTGATACGAAACTTTCCATTAACCCGTATTTGTTTTTAAATTATGACAGAAGAAACTAAAAGCATCTGATTTTAGTTTTATAAAAGATATAATCCCTGCCTAGAAGCGGGGATTTTTCGTAGGTAGATCTTCTTAATAGAACTATAACGTTTTTCTTTATTTCTTCGAAAAGATCAGTTGTAAATTTGCAATAAAAGAAATTCATTTATATGAAGGATAATTTAAAAATTTCTCTACCCATATCTATATTAGAATTAGCAACAATTTCAAAAGATAAAAGTATTCAAAATACGTTTCAGGATTGTGCTGAACTGGCACAATTTGCAGAAACCTGGGGTTATAAACGATTCTGGCTGGCAGAACATCATAATATGGAGAGTGTAGCAAGTTCGGCTACCTCTGTTTTGATCGGATATATTGCAGGTGCCACCAAAACAATCCGTGTAGGATCAGGAGGTATTATGCTT
>JBDSBN010000005.1:0-2822 GCA_039921585.1 Ginsengibacter sp.
ACCCTAAGGAATTAGTGTGTTATTAAAAAGAAACCAATCTGATCGAAATAAACAACCTTTTTGAATGTTCAGTATAAGGATAAATAGAAATTAAAACACATTCCTATCAAATCTGTAAAACAGGTCCAGATATTGTAAACTACACGTAAACAATTACGATACACTTTCAATAATTATAAAGTATCAATAAACAGGAACGTCCTTTTTTAAGTATATTATATAGGATACCATATAAAGGACTTCAAAAACTAAAATAGAATGACGGTTTTTATTACAAGAGAAATATTTGATGAGGGATTGGCTTTATTAAAAAGCAAAGGAATAAATGTACATATCTGGAAAGAAAAAAGAGAGATTACTCCGGAAGAATTAATCGATCACTGTAAGAACGCTGATGCATTAATGAGTGCAGGTTCAAATTATATAAATGCTGATTTTCTGCATCAGTGTTCCCACTTAAAAGTCATTTCTCTTCATTCCGTAGGATATGACAAAGTAGATATCGCTGAAGCGACAAGACTAAAAATACCTGTGGGCCATATCCAGAAAATATTAAGTGGTCCTACTTCTGACATTTCTTTATTATTAATGCTTGCGGTTTCCAGGAAATCATTTGCATGGCACCAACAAATTTTAAATGGCCGCTGGGATTTCTTTGAACCCACCAAAAATCTCGGAATAGATATAAAAGAAAAAACATTAGGCATTTTCGGCATGGGGAATATAGGAATGGATATGGCCAGAAAATGTGTAAGTGCTTATGGAATGAAAGTGATTTATACCAGTCGTACCCGAAAACACGACGTAGAAAAAGAACTGAATGCACGCCCCGTTTCTTTTGAAGAATTACTCAGACTAAGCGATGTACTATCCGTTCATTGTACTTTAAATTCGGAAACGAAAGGAAAATTTGATAAGTCAGCTTTTGCACAAATGAAACCTACGTCCATTTTCATCAACACCTCCAGATGAGCCGTTCACAATGAAATAGATTTAACGGAAGCTTTAAACAACAGTACTATTTGGGGAGCTGGATTTGATGTAACCAATCCTGAACCTATGGATAAAAATAATCCATTACTATTTATGCCGAACGTAGTGATATTGCCACATATAGGAAGTGCTACCGAAGAAACCAGAAAAGCGATGTCTGTAATAGCCGCAGAAAATATTATTGCTGCTTTTGAAGGAAAAAAAATACCCTACCCGGTAAATCCGGAAGTCTATGACGTTTAGAGCGTTTTACAGTTGAAGTAATGTATACCAGACTGCTATTTGGTCAAATTGTTTGTGGGTGAATTCTTCGCGATGAATGGAAGACCACTTAAAACACCTCCATGCACCCTATTCCTATTTATCTCCATCCACCTCCCAACGCACGATATAAATTCACTTCGGATTGCAACTGTTGCAGTTTGTCATTTACTTTATTCAATTCAGCTTGTAGGAGATTCTGTCTTGCTGTAATAATTTCCAGATAGGTAGCAAACCCATTTTGTAAAAGCTCCTGTGAATATTCAACAGATTTCTCTAAAGCATTTAGCTGATTACTGCGGATACCAATTTTCTGCTTAGCAAAATCAATAGAGGCAATGGCATCAGAAACTTCCCTGCCGGCATCAAGCAGCGTGCTTCTAAAATTATAGAGAGCCTGACGCTGCTGAGATTCTGCTACAGTTAGTCTTGTTTTATTGCCCTTCTGATTGAAGATTGGTTGCAACAGTCCCGCACCGATACTTCCGGCAAAAGCACCACCACTAAATAAATTATCCAATGACAACGCAGACAATCCTGCCGTAGCGGTAATATTTAAAGAAGGATAAAAATAAGTTCTTGCCACATTCGTCATTTCAAAATAATATCTAAAATTATACTCTGCTTCCTGCACATCCGGTCTCCAGGATAATAATTGTGCAGGGATGCCGGCAGTCAAATCCCCTTTTAAACTTTGTTCCTCAAGAGTTCCTCTGACAATCGGACCCGGTTCATCTCCCAACAAAATACTCAGGGCATTCTCTGTTTCTTTTATCCGTTGTTTTAAATCCGGGATTGTTACCTCAGCAGCATAACGCTGAGCTTCACTCTGAACAACTGCCGCTTCTGTAACCCGGGCAGATTCTTTTAATACTCTCATCGTTTGCACAGAAATATCCCAATTACGAACGGTCTCTTCTGTAATACTTAACTGCCTGTCCAATGCGAGTAGCAAATAATAATAGTTGGCGACTCCGGAAACTATTCCGGTTTGTAATGCCCGTAAAGCTGCATCTGATTGAAGCAAATTCGCCAGGGACGCTCTTTTATTACTTTTTAATTTTCCCCAAATATCTAATTCCCAACCTGAAGATACTCCCAGCTGATATTGCATTGCATTCCTATTAGAAGGTGATTGCGTTTCTGATAAACGATTAGCAGAAACGTGGGCATTCGCATTTAAAGTTGGAAAAAACTGCGCACCACTTTGGACCAAATATGCCTGTGCTTGCTGCATGCGCTCCATCGCAACTTTTAAGTCTAAATTATTAGTAACACCCTTTTCAATTAAATTCTGAAGGTTCACATCAGAGAAAACATCTCTCCATGTTAAAGGCGCTATGGAGCTTGTATCTGTCGAATTCGCATCGCGGTACAAACCATCCGTTACAATCTCCGGAGTAGCGTAGGGCTTTGTAACCGAGCAGGATGAAAGAAATAACCCTACCAGGGACGCAAAAAAAAGATATTTAAAATACTGTTTGTTCATAATTTATTTTATATAACGCACATTATACAGAGTCCTTTGCCCGTATGCGTGTACTAATTTTTTCCTGTAATCGTTGAAA
>JBDSBN010000006.1:0-15643 GCA_039921585.1 Ginsengibacter sp.
GGAAATCAGTTCCGGTATTTTCAATTTGTTTTAGGAAATGCCGTTGGATATTTTATAGTAGCGGGAATTTTATTACCGCTTTATTACAAAATGCATCTTATTTCAATTTACGAAGTAATAGGACGCACGCTGGGAAAGGTAAGCCATAAAACAGCTGCTGCAATATTTCTTCTTTCAAGAACCATTGGTTCGGCCTTCAGACTTTATCTGGTAGCGATTGTATTACAGCGTTTCATTTTCGATGATATGGGCGTTCCTTTCTGGCTTACAATTGTTGTATGTCTCGTGCTTATTTATTCGTACACATTTAAAGGCGGATTGAAAACCATTATTATTACTGATACTTTACAAACAACTTTTTTGGTCGCCTCTGTAGTTCTGTCCATATATTTTATCATGAACAGTTTGGATATGAATATAGGAGAAGCTTTTACTTCGATTAAAGATAGTAACTATTCAAAAATGTTTTTTACAGACAATATTGTCACCAATAAATTCCACTTTAGTAAGCAATTCATTGGGGGGATATTCGTAACCATCGGAATGTTTGGCTTGGATCAGGATCTGATGCAGAAAAATTTAAGTTGCAAAAACATTAAGGATGCGCAAAAAAACATGCTCAGCTTTACCCTCATCTTTGTTGTTATCAATTTATTCTTTTTAAGTGTGGGTGCATTGTTATACATGTATGCAACAAAAGAAGGAATTCCAATTCCTGTAGATGTGCATACTGGTTTACCACGTTCTGATTATTTATTTCCGGAAATAGCCCTGAATTACTTTAAAGGAATACCTGCCATTGTATTTATGCTTGGTCTGACAGCGGCTACATTCGCCACGACGGATTCGGGATTAACATCGTTGACCACATCATTTTGTATTGACTTTTTAAAATTTGATCAAAACAAAATACTCACGGAAGCCCAGATGGTTCGCCAAAGAACCTATGTTCATATTGCCTTTTCCATATTAATCCTTCTGGTTGTATTGCTTTTTAATGCGGTCAATAATGCTTCTGTGGTATCCGCTATATTTAGAGTGGCTTCGTACACATATGGACCGTTGATTGGATTATTTGCGTTTTCGCTTTATGCTAAAAAAAGAAACGTATGGGATATAGCCACGCCTGTTATTTGTATTGTGGCCCCTCTGTTATGTTTTATCATAGATAAATACTCCAATGTGCTGTTAGGAGGATATGTATTTGCAGAGGAGCTGATCATTGTAAATGGTTTACTTACCTTTATTGGATTATACATTGTATCAAAGCCTAAAACAAAGATTGAAACAGAAATAAGTAATGGATGAGATAGAGATTATTCACCAAAAAGCGAATGAATATGCATCTGCACATTCTACGCCTACGGATGATTTACTGAAAGAGATTGAAAAATTCACTTTAGATAATCATGCACATTCCGTGATGTTGAGTGGTCCTCTACAGGGAAAAGTTTTAGAAATGATTAGTCTCATAAAGCGGCCGAAAACAATTTTAGAAATCGGTACGTTCACAGGATACAGTGCACTTTGTCTTGCAAAAGGATTAACCGAAGACGGGGAAATACACACAATTGAATTAAGAAAAGAGGATGCAGAAACTGCAAAAGCATATTTTGCAAAATCTTTACATGCAAATCGGCTACATTTACATATTGGAAATGCACTTGATATTATTCAGGAATTAGATTTTAAATGGGATATTATATTCATTGATGCAGATAAGACTAATTATATTAATTATTACGAATTAACTTTGCCAAATTTGAAAGACGACGGAATCATGATTATTGACAATGTTTTATTTCATGGACAAGTATTAAACTCTCCGATTAAAGGAAAAAACGCAAAAGCCATTCATTCGTTTAATAGCCATGTGGCAGCGGATGACCGGGTACAACAAGTAGTCATGACCGTACGGGATGGCTTAATGTTGATAAGGAAAAAATAATTTTAATTTAAATAAATCATTTTATAATTGTCAGAGAATAAGCAGGAACCAACGGATGCCTGCGAACAAATAAAAATGAACAAAAAATTGTCTCAACATTCTCTGGTCTTTCCACTATCGGGAAAGTCAAATAATTATTATCAGATGAAAAAAACCTGTTTAATTCTGTTTTCATTTTTGATTTCCGCTTTGCTTGTTAAAAGCCAAAGATTATCTCAGGAAGAATACATCGCTAAATATAAAGACCTGGCAATATTTGAAATGAAACGATCCGGCGTTCCGGCTTCCATTACTCTTGCTCAAGGTATGATTGAAACAGAATATGGCAATAGTCCTCTTGTTTTGCGTTCGAATAACCATTTCGGTATTAAATGTAAAAGCAACTGGAGCGGACCAAGCGTTAGTCATGATGATGATGAAAAAGATGAATGCTTCCGTGCATATGGCAGCGCTGAAGAATCTTATAAGGATCATTCCGACTTTCTAAGGACCAACTCCCGATATGCCTTCTTATTTGACCTGGAGCCTACAAATTATAAAGAATGGGCGACTGGTTTACAAAAAGCCGGTTACGCCACTAATCCACGGTATCCGGAAATGTTGATCCGGTATATAGAAACACATCATTTACAAAAATTTGACACAGCCGAGTTCCTCCTCGCTTCAGACATAGATCAGGAACCGAGTTACGAGGTTTTTCAGGTAAAAGCAATCGAGAATATTCCTGTTCAACCTGTACCAAATAAATCAACTCCTTCCTGGATTCCTTTTTCACAACATGTTGTAAATGGTTCCAAAGCTGTATTTGTTCCCGAAGGGACCTCCCTGTTAGCATTTGCCACCAAACAAAAGATTCATCTTTCCAAATTGTTAGCCATGAATGATTTAAAGAAAGATGGCCTGTTGGAAAAGTCCCAGTTTATTTTTCTGGAAAAAAAATCAGCCGAAGGCCAGCAAGATTTTTATATTGTAGAAGCTGGTGAGACTATCTTTGATGTGGCTCAAAAAAACGGCATACTATTACAATCTCTTTTGACTTTTAATGGCCTGCAGGAAAACGACCCACTCTATGCCGGCAAAAAATTACACCTTAAAAAACCTTCTGCAACTGCTTCTTCTGCAGCCAGACCCCAGGTTTATAACACATCCAAATCCGATGAAATTTCAAAACATAAAGTAGAACCAAAAGAAGGACTTTATGCAATTTCAAAAAAATACGGGGTGTCTATCGACCAAATAAAGAATTGGAACAATTTATCTGACGATACTTTAAAAATCGGGCAGGAGCTCATCATTTCGAAATAAATATGTCTAAAATAAAAGTACACGACAAAGAGTTTGTCCCTTATCTGACCTCTTCTGAAATAGAAATACAGGTTCAGCGCGTAGCAGATGAAATTAATAGAGATTATGCCGGGAAGAGGCCTTTGTTTGTAGCTATCCTAAATGGTGCCTTTATCTTTGCTGCAGACTTGTTTAAAAAGATAAATATCGAAACGGAGATCTGTTTTATAAAACTGGCATCCTATAAAGGTGTCAAATCCTCCGGAAAAGTCATTACCGCCATAGGACTAGATGTTGAGTTATATGGACGTGATGTAATTGTTGTAGAAGACATCGTTGATACGGGAAAAACATTATCCCAATTTTTACCGCAAATAATACATCATCAACCAGCTTCCTTAAAAATAGCTTCCCTTTTACACAAACCCGACGCATGTGTTCATCCAATTGAAATCGACTACTTAGGTTTTACTATCCCAAACAAATTTGTTGTGGGCTATGGTCTGGATTATGATGGGTTAGGAAGAAATATCAAAGAAATCTATCAATTAGTATAATTTAGCAGTATAATACATCTGGATTAACGAATTCTCTATATTGATTAAAACCATTTAGTGGGAGAATAATAATCATTTAGAGAATGAATATGACCGGAAAGGTATAACTAAGGACTGCTAAAATTGATATGATTTTGTCAAAGACAGGTACCATTCTTTTTCTTCTGGCTATGTATTGTTGTTCTGCAAAAGCACAATATTACATTACAGGAGAAGTATTGGACCAGGAAAACAATCCCATTCAAAATGTAAAAATTTACCTACCCTCCACCCGTAATATATACAACAGCGGTATTTCAGGAGGTTTTGGAATTCCTTCTTCAAAATTGCGTGATTCACTGATCCTAACTAAGTCAGGTTATGACTCTTTGAAAGTGCTCATAAATACGCAGGAATATCAAAAACTGATTCTCAAAAAAAATGTGGAGGGATTGATGTTAAATGCCCCCAAATTAGTTTCTTTAACCAGAGGGATAGAAGGCCCCCTCTATCCTACGTCTTATTATAAAGGAGAAAGCTATAGCAGTCTGGTTGAAAATGATTTTATTAAAACGAATAATAATTACAGCACCTCTTTTTCCATGAGGATTGATAAAGCCGCCTATAGTAATATCCGTCGTTTTATAAATCAAAATACAAAGGTGCCGCCGGATGCCGTTCGCATAGATGAAATGATGAATTACTTTGAATTCAATTACCAGGAGCCGCCGGAAGGGAATGATTTCCTCCTGGAATCACATTTAACGGACTGTCCATGGAATAATGAGAATATGCTCTTATTCATCAATCAATCCGCCAGAAAATTAAAATTAGATAATGTTCCCCCATCTAATTTTGTGTTTCTGATCGATGTTTCAGGAAGCATGGATCAACCGGCAAGATTGCCATTGCTAAAGCAAGCCTTTCAATTATTGGTTAAAAACCTAAGAGAACAAGATACCGTTTCAATTGTTGTCTATGGCGGTTTTGCGGGTATCTGGCTTACTCCTACCAGCGGTGCAGAAAAGGAGAAAATATCGAAATCAATTGAGGAGTTAAATGCCTGGGGCGATACCCCGGGAGAAGCAGCCATCAGAATAGCTTACCAATTAGCCAGACACACCTTTATGGCAAATGGAAACAACCGGATTATTCTTGCCACCGATGGAGATTTTAATATCGGTCAGACGTCAGAAAAAGACCTGGAAACCCTTATTGCCCGGGAAAAAGAAAGCGGCGTTTATTTAACTTGCCTGGGCGTAGGAATGGGGAATTATAAAGATTCAAAAATAGAAGTACTTGCAAAAAAAGGGAATGGAAATTTTGCCTATATCGATGATATCCGGGAAGCAGAGAAAGTGCTTGTTACAGAATTTACTCAAACAATTTATTCTGTTGCAGGAGATGTTTACAATACAATTTCATTCGATACTAATGCAGTAAAAGAGTATCGTTTAATTGGCTATGATAATATACTGTCTAATATATCAGATGGCGCAAATGAACTGGAAGGAGGGGAAATTGGTTCGGGCTCAGAAAATATGATTGTCTTTGAAATAATCCCGGTTTCAAAAGAGAACCTGAAAAAATCGAAAAAAGATTTCGCACTTTTGAAAGTAAATTACCGACTTCCAGAAATCAAAACGCAGCAATCTTCGATGTATTCCTGCCCGGGAAATTACCTACCTTTTGACAGCATCAATAATTCGCTTCGATTTGCCACAGCTGTGATGATGTATGGATTAAAATTGAGAGAATCTAAATTTTTCCCGGATGAGAGTTGGGAGAAGATCCAAAATATTGCAAATGCAGCACTTTCCCCGGGCAATTATCTACAGGAAGAATTTATTAAACTCGTCGAAAAATCGCAAAAAATATATTCTGAGAAGCAGAAGAAACGTAAAAAAAAGAACGAGTGATCTCGTTCCTAGATAATAACTGTTTTTAAATTCTTTGGCTTTGGAACCTTGGTTTTTTTCGCATATAATGACCCGTATATTAACTTTAGCTTTTCAATCGCTGATATACTTCAATGTGTTTGGAACCATCAGGCTGGATGAGGGTTTGCTTATAGCTGTTCTCATTAATCATCTCTATCTCGATGGTATATATTGCACCCGGAACAATATTATAGGATGAATTTAGATCCGTTTCTTTTATTTGATGATCACTCTCCATTTTGAAAGTTCCATAACCCATTCCTGTTGTATAATGATTCGTAGAATCATTTAAATAATACTGCCCGTACATAAAATAACCATTGTAGAAGGCCTTAAATTGTGTCCGTTCCTTTGAAACAGTATCACTTCCATTTACTATATAAAAATTTGTTTCTTTCCATACACCGTCCAAAGGGGTAGTTGTATTCTTACCTGCTCTTTTATACTCTTCTGTAAGAATAGACTTTTGTTGTGCAATTACTATTTCAGGAATTACCTGTTTGTAACCATCATAATTTGTGGTAATGTTCAATCGGTAAGTACGGGGTTCAGAATTAAAAATCGAATCACTGGCACTATAAATGGCATTTTCAAGTACCAACCCTGAATCACTTACTGAGTATGTGCCTAACCCAAATGAGTAAATTGAATTACGCCGATTGGCCTGTACATACATGAAGTATTTATCGGTAAATAGCTTTAATTGGTTTAAATCTTTTAAAGTAGTTTTTTCGGTTCCATTATCAATAATTTGTGATTGCATAAAATAGACACCGGGCATTTCAGGCATTGCTGAATCTGTAGAAGTATTACATCCAATGAGCGCCGCGCTTATGAAAATAGAAAAAATTAATGCTTTCATGTGTTTAAAGTTTTATACTTTTTAAAGGATCACATGAATGATAGAAATTCAGTAGCTATACTAATTTTATAAAATCAGTTCATGCGATTAATGATAAATACTCATATGGTACTCTTGTTTTAACAGGCATAGATTTTTTAAATACTTTTGAGAGATATCCTTTTCAAACGACTTTATATTAGAATTCTTCTCGAGTAAATTAACCAAAAAAATCCATAATACCATAAATTTCTTAGAAAACATTAACATCTCTATTAAGATGAATCTCTGAATGTTATAAACTTTTTTAAGGAAGGATGGTGCATCCAAGATTTCCCGGCAACGATTTTATATTTCCTCTTCAAGTTAAATAGATTGGCACGAGAACATTCATCAGTGCTCTTTTTTATTTCATAAAAAAAGAAATGCACTAAGGCATTTGAATGAATAGTTACACCAATGGAAATAGGAACAGAAAATGTCCACAATATATTTTATGAAGCATTAGAATTACCTGGTATGGCAGTTCTCCAACTTAACTAAAGGAATCTCTTATTTTTTCCCAAAAACCTTTTTCGTTCTTATCTGGTTTCGGGATAAAGTTTTCGCTGGATTGCAATGCTTCTAATTGAGTTTTTTCATCTTCAGAAATATTCTGAGGAGTCCACACATTTACATGAATAAGCTGATCTCCCTTTTCATGAGAATTTATAGATGGGAACCCTTTTCCTTTTAATCTGAAAATTTTTCCACTCTGCGTTCCGGCAGGAATTTTGATTTTTGCTCGTCCGTCAATAGTTGGTACTTCAGTCTGGGTACCGAAAACCGCATCAGGGAAAGAAATATATAAATCGAAGGCAACATTGAGTCCTTCACGTTGCAGATGAGGATGTGCTTCTTCTTCGATTAAGATAATCAGATCGCCTGACCCACCGCCACGTTCGCCCATATTCCCTTTTCCGCTCATGCTAAGTTGCATACCTGCCTGTACACCAGCAGGAATATCGAGTGTTACATTTTCTTCTCCATAAACTCTTCCTTCCCCTTTACACGCTGTACATTTATTGGTAATGACACTTCCTTCTCCATTGCAATCCGGACAGGTAGTTACTGTTTGCATTTGACCCAGGAAAGTATTTTGCACTCTGTGCACCTGACCATTACCACCACATGTGCGGCAAGTCTGACTACTATTCTTATCCTTAGCTCCTGAACCATGACAGGTATTACAAGAAACGTATTTTTTTACTTTTATCGTTTTTGTAACCCCTTTAGCAATTTCCTCAAAATTCAATTTAATTTTCACTCTCAGGTTACTTCCTCTTACTCCTCTGCTTCTTGAAGAACGACCGCCGCCTCTTCCTCCGCTGAAAAAGCTGCCAAACATGTCATCTCCAAATATGTCTCCAAACTGGCTGAATATGTCATCCATATTCATACTTTGTCCGCCTCCAAATCCTCCTCTGCCAGGACCAAATGCATTATGACCAAAGCGATCGTATTGAGCACGTTTATCCGGATCGCTCAGTATTTCGTATGCTTCAGCAGCTTCTTTAAACTTGTCTTCCGCTGTGTGATCTCCCGGGTTTCTATCCGGATGAAATTTCATTGCTACTTTACGATAGGCTTTTTTTATCTCATCCGCACTACTGGATTTACTAACACCCAGAATTTCATAAAAGTCTCTTTTTGAAGTCGTACTTGCCATATTTGTTTTATTAAAGTGGTCGGTTTTTTGGTCCAAACCGGCACATCGAAAATTGCGTTCTTATTATATTTTGCTGCATTGCAAATGGTGCTATTTCCCCACAACTACCTTTGCATATCTTATTAGTTTATCATTAAGGAGATAACCTTTTTGAACCTCTGCTACTACTTTGCCTTTCAATTTTTTGTCATCAACGGGCATTTCAGAAACAGCTTCGTCTTTTTCTACATCAAATTCTGTATGTAACGTTTCCAATGCCTTAAGGCCTTTTGATTCTAATAATTTTCTGAGCTTATTAAAAATCAGCAAAGTTCCTTCCTTAAGAGCCGGATCAGTTTCTGTTTTAACAATTTGCTCTTCTGCACGATCCATATCATCCAAAACTTCTAAGAGAGAAATGATTAAATCTTTGGAGGCTGTAAGTCGTATGTCAATTAGTTCTTTGGAAGTTCTTCTTTTATAATTATCAAATTCAGCAAATAACCGGATATATTTATCTTTTTGCTCTTCCAGGTCGCTTTTTGCTTTTTCTAATTCTGCTTCAATTGAAGAGGTTTCATTCTCTAAAGACACATCTTCAGAATCCATTTCCAGATTGGGCTCATTTTCTAATTTTGAATTCAAATCGTCTTCATTCAATTCTTCCATCTGGTCGTTGATATCATTTTTAGACATAGCTATATAATAAATTTACTTGTTTTAAATTAGGGCTGCAAAGGTACAATAGTCAAACCTTTTGCCAACTATGAATTAGGGACAAAATGGCATAAAAACGATAAAGAACAATTAAAATTAGCAGTTTCCGAGAATGGTTCTTCCGAAAGGGTAGAAATTAAAATTGGGGAAATGAGATTCTGAAAAGAAAGAATAGCAGCAGAAGAGTTAATGAATGCTATTTGACCACTTGAAATTTACCTGATTCTACAATGGTGCCTTGTTTGTTTCTGAATTGAAAAATGTAAACTCCCCGATAAAAATCGTTTAATGCAATGGTCATCTTTAATTCTGTAAATTTAAGTTCGACCACTTTCTTTCCAATAAAGCTATAAATATAAAGTGTATAGGATTTATCATATTCTTTTCCAAACTCAAAATTAATAAAGCTAACAGCAGGGTTTGGGTAATACTTTAACGAAGTAGACAAAACCTCATTATCAAAGGTTTGCCTTATCTGCGCAGTGCTCTCAAAATTGAAAGCGAGAATAAAAATGAGTATGTAAAAATATTTTTTCAATAAGTAAATGTATTACTATTCTTTAAATAAAAACATATAACCTTATTTATCAAAACTTCTTTCCTTAAGGCACATGCATTTATACCAACGAATGAAAGATATCAAAAATTGTACCCACAGAAGAAATATTAATTTAATAGTCGATTTTAAAAATTTACCAAACTTCGTATTCTAATAATTTCTTTTCCCTTTTTGCACGTCTACCTTCTAATATAACCGCTGCTACAGCAAATGTTGTTACAGTTGTGACAGCTAGAAAAATCATTGTTATTTTTATAGTCTTTTTAATTTTTTTTGAAGGGGAAGAAATTTCCATAAATCATAGTATTCTTAAATGAAACGTTTCTTTGCAATTTAATAAAAACTTAGAAGAGAATGTGTCTGAAATATTTTTTAATAATTCATTAATATGACTAAAAACCAATCCAGATCTTCCGTTTACCAAAGGATTCGTTTCCCTATTTTGTCATATATCCATTATATCTCCAAATTTATCCCTTTCGACTATATTCCAATTAACGAAAAGATTTGTTTCTTCAAAATAAAAAAGGAAAACCATAAAAAAGATTACCGGTTAAAAATATTTACTGGCAATATGATTTCCCATCGGTTTTGACCCGGATTTGCATACACATCTTTATCTAATAAATAACTATACCGGAATCCGAAACTAACTTTAACCTGGTTCCACCATTTGGTATCAAAAGTTATTTCTGTACCCGCAGAGCGGAAATTTCCCTCCACTTTGTTTCGGGCAGTGTTAAAATCCTCCACATATGTTGCATCATAAAAAAGATTTGCCCTAACCCTCAAAACATACAGAATATTTCCAACTCCCGCATCAGGGTATAAAAGAGGAAAATGGTAATTAACTCCCCATTTATACATTTTATAAAATGTTGCTGCCTCGTATCCTCTGGAAAACGGGAATCCTGATGAGAAACTAATTTGCCGCAAACTATCTTTTGTTAAATAAGCCCCATTTACAACAAAGGAATTATTTTTAAAAATTCCCGGAAAATAAACAGTTGCATTGAGTAACGCCTGGTTTCCACTTAAATTATTTAAAGCACTTTTATAGTTTGCCCTTAATGTCTGCGCAAATTGAGGGAAAATTTGTTTTGTAGATTTCTGAATCTGATGACTTAAGGAAAGGTAATGATTCAGGTACCCATACGATCTGTTGGGGAAAGAATCTTTATAAACTCCTTTAAAAAAACTTTTATTAAAAACATATTGAGACCCGGCGGTTAAAAAGGTAAAGGATCTGCCCTTACTTAAATTTAATGGAACTTTTACCCCTGCATACGGTTCCAACTGATCTAAATACACCGGCTTTCCGTACCTATAAAATCTACGATCAACCGTGTAATTCACACCTCCTGTAAGATACGGGAACAATGCATTGTAGGTACCTGAAAACCCAAAGCGCTTGTATCCTTCTGCCCGATCATACGAAACAGATAATTCAGACTGAAACGTGTTCAGAATGTTTTCTCCTAACAATGATATAGAGTAAAGAGGATCGCTGATATCCGGTACGATACTATGGAAATTAAAAAATTGAAAACTTTTTCGATATTTTTTTATTTCAAACGTTTCATCCGGCACCTGGGATAGAAGATCTGCATTGGTATCACCTAAGGCGTTGATTCCAAAATTAGATGTGCTGTTGCTATAAACTTTCTCAGGAATTTCTTCAAAGGACAAATTATTTTTTGAGACCCGAACAATTTTGTTCCCATTCGAAGTAAACGTATGCCAGGCAATTTCTTCATCATTTACAGATGGATGGTATTTCCCGACTCCTTCTTCACCGTGATTATTAATTCGGAAAATTCTTTTATCGGAAAAAGTATAGGCAAACAACTCATCTTTTTTTAGATACGAAGAAGAGAAATACAACGTGTCATTTTTAACCACCGGGAAACCGATCACATTATAAGTGAATGGTAATAAATAATTCGTTTCATTTTTCTCAAAATCTATTTCTGCTACAGACATTTTTCCCTCTGAGTCCCGGATGGCTGCAACCACTTTATTGTTATCTGTAAATTTTGGATGCGTATAAATAAGCTTTTGTTCATTCAACAACTTATTAAGGATTTCGCCGGTTTGGGTATTTATGATCTGCAAGGATTGCTCATTAAATTCACCCTGCGAAACCGCAACTATTATCTTTCCATCCTTACTTATATCCGGAGAAAAATAACGTGATTTCTTAGTCACCGTTTGTTGTTTGCCACTGACAATATCCAGCACCTTAATTTCATTATATTCCCTATTTCCCCATCTTAAATCAGGACGGTAATTTATATAAACAATCTTATTGTTATTATAACTAAAATAGGGATCAAGCGTAAAATCAGAGGTTCGTATTTTTTGGTCTTTCCCATTTTTATTTCTTAGAACAAATGAAGGTGTTTTATCAAAACTATTTTTTATAAAAACCAAATCCCCTTCTTCATTGAATGAGGCATATTGTTCGTTGATATAACGTTCCTTGTTAGGTTTCAATTTGGCACTATCATCCTCCGCATTTAATTGTTCTTTAAAAAAACCGAGAGCATCCTTTCTGAAATTTTTATAGCTGATTCCGGAATGAGTTTTTATTGCCTTTTGAAAAGGATAAATCAACCCTTTATAAGACGCAGCATCGTGTGTCACATTTTTCCAAAATTCCTCCCCATATTTTTCCCGCCCATAAGCCACCAACATATATCCTAATTGATAATGATTCGGTGTATAGTTTTTTAAGGAACCGTTTCTTAATTGCATCCAATTATATTTCTTTCCATCTTTCCAGATTGCCTTAAATCCATTGTAAAATGAGGGCATACTCCCTCGCCCCTGCTTACTTAAATTCGTTTCACTAAACACGGCATCTCCTTCATAGAACCAATCCGGTACTGCAGCCCCGTTTGCTAAAGCCAGGCCCCCATCGCCAAAAACAACTTTCATCAAGTGTGACACGCCCACATCAAAATTGCTATATTGCTCTACATGTCTGTACTCGTGAAGCGCAAGCATATCTGTCCAGGGCAAGCTACCAAGATCAAAACTGTTTTGAGGAGGAGTCAAGAAAAACTCACTTCTAAATGGCGCCAGTCCTACGTATCCATTGGAGACTACTGTTTTATTTTGAAGAACAATATTTATTTTTCGGGAGAGATTTCCAATGGATTTTTGTGTCGGTGTACGAACAAAAGAAATGATATTGGCAACTCTGCTAGCAGTGGAATCCAGGCCCTTGGCAAAAATGATTCTGCTGTGTGGAGTATTAATCTGATTCCATTTTACAGATGGTGGGTTTCCTCCGGATTGTTGCCCTAGCGACCATTGAGTCATCAGAACAAATACAATAAGTAATGGCAAATTTCTAAAATACGGCATACCTTTTTTTCAATTTTAAAGATAAGGGATTTTAAGAATGCAGTGGACCTGTAATGTTTAATTCTAATAATCAAAAAATCCTGATAAATATCCAGCCTTTTAAGTAGCAATATTTATTTTCCCTTACCATTTCCTCTTTCAGTTCATTTCCTTATTAGAAAATGAGCTTGAATCATATCACCAAATATTATAGCTTTACAATATGGTATAAGCCCATTTATGAAAAAGCACCTTATTATAATTTTATTACTCCCGATTGTTTTTTGCATGTCCTGCAATAAAGAAAAGAAGCAAGCCTCCCTACAAGAAAGATTATTCGAAGAAGTGATTCTTAATAAAGATATGGTCGTGAGTTATGCTATTGACCACGGAACGGAGCTTACCGCAGATTACAAGGGGTTTACATTTATTCTTACCAAGACAGATTATTACCATGGACCGTTAACTGCTAAGAAAAACGGGATGACTTACCAGGGAAGCTGGAGCGCTAATGATGATTACGGAAAACTAACCATAACCTTACCAGACGCACCAAAGGAACTAAAATTTTTATCCAGAGCCTGGAGATTTAAGAGTAAAAGTCTTAAAATAATAAAACTTGCTCCGTGGGGAGCAGGAGATGATATTATTGTTCACATGACCAAGGAATAAAGTATCAATAATACAGAAACTCATTTACCCTCAATCCTTTCTTTTAATTATTTAATGCTGAATAAAAACCGGAGCTTTTCCTTGAAGTATAATAGCCTTAGCTAAGCTTTTCTCAAAAAGATTGTCCCAAAAATTTTGTTCTAACATAGTTAAGGTGAGTAAATCGATATCACCTCTTTCCACAATCTCATCCACTAAGGCTGCATTTTCTTTTCCTTCAATTAATTCGAATGTCAACTTCTTAATACCACAAATGCTTTTTAATTCTTCGGCCCATTTTTCAAGCTTTTCAAAATCTTCTTTTTGCGGTGCGGTATCAGATTCATGAATATGAAAAAGCTGGTAGGACAATTCCGAACTCCCAAATATTGTTATTACATTGGCAAGATTCTTTTTGTCTTCTTCTTTATAATCCGTAAAAACCGCTATCTTTTTTAACTTAAAATGTTCTGTACCAAAAGGAACAGTAAAGAGAGGCAAGTCGGTTCTTTTAGCAATATAAAGTGTATTTGATCCAATTAAATGATACTTTAATCCTTTGGCTCCTGTAGTTCCCATCACAATGATCGTTTTGTTCTGATCATCCTCTATTCGCTCAATAGCAGATAATAGAGTTCCTTCCACACACTTTCCTTCGATATCAATTTGATTGCTTTCGCGTAATTTTTTAACAAAAAGGTCCATTTCCCTTTCAGCTTCCTCACGAGAACGATTTTCATCCTCTAAATTTGTTTTATCTGACTGAAAACCGGATTGAAAGCCCTGATATGCATGAAGAAGTGAAACAGTAGCATTGATATCTTCTGCCAATGAAACAGCCAGTATGGCTGCTTTAAAAGCATTCTCAGAAAAATCAGTTGGAACAATTATTTGTTTCATAATGAGTTTTTAGAAGTGTAAAATGGGGCTGCACTATTTCTTTTTAGCCACGGCAGTCAGAAGCAATGAACCAACTATTCCGGATAATATAGATGCTAATAATACAGAAAACTTAGCTTCTGAAAGTAGTAAATGCTGACCCGTAAAAGACAAAACAGAAATAAAAATCGACATTGTAAATCCTATTCCTGCCAAAAAGCCTACACCCACAATTTGCATCCATCCGGCTTTATCCGGCAAGCTGGAAATTTTTAATTTTACTGCAATCCAGGATACAAGAGTAATTCCTACAGGTTTTCCTATAAATAGCCCCAATATAATCCCAAGACCTAATGGCGTGGTTAACCCTGCTATCATTTCTTCCTGAAATTTGATATTGGTATTGGCCAGGGCAAAGATCGGCATGATTAAAAAGTTTACCGGCTTAAAAATCATGTGTTCCAATTTCTCCAAAGCCGATTCCTTTTCATCCGGTGTTGTTGGCAGTGTCATTGCTACAAGTACCCCTGCTATGGTCGCGTGTATTCCTGAATGGTGGACAAAATACCATATAAACACGCCAGGAATAATATAAAAATAAATTTTCTTTACACCTATACGATTGAAAATTATTAAGAGTATAAATAAAAGTCCGGCAATCAAAAGATAGTTGTAATGCAGATCTGAGGTATAAAAAACCGCTATCACCATAATAGCCATCAAATCATCTACGATTGCTAAAGCAGCCAGAAATATTTTAAGAGAAAGAGGTACTCTTTTGCCCAGCATGGTAATAATTGCAATGGCAAAAGCAATATCTGTAGCCATGGGAATTCCCCATCCTCCGGAAGTTTCAGTACCCTGATTGAAAAAGATATAAATAGATGCCGGAATAATAACACCGCCTAATGCCGCCATAATAGGCATTGCAGCTTTCTTAGGTGATGACAATTCTCATTCTACCAGCTCCCTTTTTATCTCAAGTCCCACCATCAAAAAAAAGATTACCATTAGGCCATCATTTATCCAGGTAAGGACAGAATATTTTAAATCAATCGCACCATATAAAAAACCTAATTCTGTAGCCAGAATATTTTCAAATCCTGGTCCTAATGATGTGTTTGCGAGAATAAGTGACACAACGACACAACCCATCAGGATGATTCCTCCTGAAAATTCTGATTTCAAAAACTCCCTAAAAGGCTTTACATTTATTAATCTGTTCATGCCGGTAAAAATAAGTACACTGC
>JBDSBN010000007.1:0-8814 GCA_039921585.1 Ginsengibacter sp.
CATTCCGAATAATATGCGCCGATGAACTGGTTTCAAACCGTCTCTGGCATCTGGGAGGGCTCTTCCGACAATCACGCTCATAGAATAATCTATGTAGGCGGATTTCATTTGTTCTTCAATGTTCACAGGGATTATTCTCCCGTGATTCCGGCCATTTTCTGGCAATTCTTCTTCTATTGTTTCCATAATTTTTTACTATGGGCAAATATACTTTTTTAAACTCAGTTAACCCGATAAAACAGTATTTATTAACCTATATTTTCCCACTTTTTTTACCTGCAAATGTGGATATTTCTTATGGGCTAAATTTTTTTCTAAATTAATGAATAACTTACACAATTTAATAGAGTTACGCTAAATATCAAATTTAATATTTATGAAAAATATCTTGCTGTTCGGTGCTGGAAAGTCCGCAACTTCTTTAATTGCCTATTTAGGAAAGTGCAGTGATGAAAATGACTGGAAATTTGTCGTTTGTGACTCAGATTTAGACCTGGTGAAATCTAAAATAATAGGCTTTAAAAATGCAGTTGCGAAATCTATCAATGTGACCGAAGAGGTGAACAGGCATGAATTAATTGAGCAAGCCGATATTGTTATATCTATGCTACCCGCAGCTCTTCACTTTTTAGTAGCAAAGGATTGCGTTTTGTTTTCAAAAAACTTATTGACTGCCTCCTATATTGATGATTCTATTCAATCACTTGAAAAGGAGATCGTGGAGAAAAATTTACTATTTATAGGAGAAATGGGGCTTGATCCGGGAATTGATCATATGAGTGCCATGAAAATGATTCATAAAATTAAAAAGGAAGGAGGAAAGATTCTATCCTTTAAATCTCATTGTGGCGGACTGGTGGCTCCGGAAAGTGATGATAATCCATGGCATTATAAAATAACATGGAACCCTGCTAATGTGGTTTCTGCCGGAAGTTCTGGTGCCTCTTTTTTAAAGAACAATGAAGTAGTTCAAATACCTTATAAGGAAATTTTTGCCCATGAAGAAAATGTAGTAGACATACCTGACTTAGGGCCGCTTGCCTTTTATGCCAATCGGGATTCGTTGAATTATATTGATACCTATGACATGAAAGGGATTCAAACCTTTATCAGAACAACCTTACGCTACCCGGCATTTAATAAAGGCTGGGATATTCTGGTAAATGCAGGTTTTACTTCAAAAGATGATTTTGAATTTGTAAAAGACTGTAAGACTTTTAATGAATGGTTTCAATTAAAGATGAATCAGTGGGGTGGTTTTTCCAAAACTAACCGGGAGTCTGAGTTTATGGAGCAGGTTGATTTTTTGGGAATGCGCAATGACGAATTAATTCCTGCCGGCATGAAAAATTCTGCCGGGATTCTTCAGTATCTGTTGGAAAACTCTTTAATAATGAAACCGGATGATAAGGATATGATTGTGATGCTTCATGAATTGGATTATGAAATTGGAGGAATGAAAAAAAACCTTATTGGTAGTTTAATTGTAAAAGGAAAAGATCAATTGCACACAGCTATGGCGCAAACAGTTGGGCTTCCCTTGGGAATTGCCGCCAAATTAATTTTACAAAATCAAATCCATTTGACTGGTTTACACATTCCGGTTGTAGAAGAAATTTACAATCCTGTTTTAAAGGAACTCGCACAAAACGGGATTCAATTCAGTGAGTTCGAAAAAGATATATCTTAAAACCAATTTCGTCAAAAAATAAAAAACGGGCGATCTAATGATGCCCGTTTTTTTATTTCTGCAATATGGTTATTTTTCCAAAGCGATTACTGCTTGGCTTGAGCTTCAGCTGCTTTTTTCATTTCTTCATTCGCTGTAATGATGAATTCGACTCTTCTGTTCTGTGCCATACCTTCAACCGTTTCGTTTGTATATGCCGGAGCAGATTTGCCAAAACCTTTGGTCGTAATGCGATTTGATTTTACTCCCTGAGCTTTTAAATAATCAGCTACGGTTTGAGCTCTTCTTTCACTTAACCCCAAATTGTATTTTGCAGATCCGCGACTATCTGTATGACCCTGTACTTCAATATCTGTATTTGGATATTTATTTAATACATCTACAAGACTGCGTAAATTGATTTTTGCCTGAGCACCTAAATCGGATTTGGCGAAATCGAATAGAATTTTTTCACTAAATTCCACTTTAATACCTTCTCCTACCCTTTCAACTTTGGCACCTGGCACAGCTGTTCCAATTTCTTCTGCCTGTTTGTCCATATCCCGCCCGATTATGGCACCTGCTGAGCCGCCAACAACTGCTCCGATAATTGTTCCAAGTGTTTTGTTTCCGGCTGCTTTACCAATAATGGCTCCACCAACAGCACCGGCAGTACCTCCAATTACAGCACCCTTCTGCGTCCGGGTAGCGTTACATCCCATTGCTACAAAAGCAATTACTGCTGTTCCAAAAATTAAATTTTTAATTTGTTTCATAAGTCTGATTTGTTTTTTTACTCCAATGCCAAACATTGTACCAATTAAAATGGGAACACTATATTTCTATCATTTCATGTCAGAATTTCATTTTGAAATAGCATCTCGGCCCTTCATCAAAGACGAAATATTTCAAAATCACATTAAAGCGTAGACGAAAATATGACAAAAGATTTTTTCTGATGCTGGTAATTCGGAAAATCTTTTTCAGAATAAAATAAATCCAATTGAAGGGGAAATGTGGGATGATTTTTTTAAACAAAAATCTCAGAGGCAATTTGACTGGCTTTTTGCAAAGCATCATTATCTAATTTTCTAAGATAACCGAGACTTTCAAAGTAAGGAATCATTAATTCAGAATCCATATTTCCAATGAGTTCATCTTTAGCCATTGGGCAACCTCCGATTCCTTTTAGTGCTCCATCAAACCGCATACATCCATTTGAGAGAGCAGCAATTAATTTTTCTTTCCAATGAAATCTGGTCGAATGCAGGTGTACGCCTGTTTCAATATCCGGGTAAGTTGAAATCACTTTTTTTACAAGAGAAGAAATCTGATCTGGTTCTGCTAAACCAACAGTATCAGATAAAGAAATAATCTTCACTCCTTCATCGACCAATATTTTAATCCATTCAAGAACGATCTCTTCAGAGTAATTATCGTCATAGGGATTCCCGAAAGCCATTGAAATATATACGACAAGTTCTTTGTCATTCATATCGCAAAGTCGTTTTATTTCTTTCACTCTATCTAAAGATTCGGGAACGGTACTATTGGCGTTTCTTTTTTGAAATGTTGGAGATACCGAAAAAGGAAAACCCAGATTGGAAATCTTTTCAAATGCTACTGCTTCTTCAGCTCCGCGTACATTGGCGATGATGCACAACAATTTACTATCGCTATGTTCCGTATCCAGCCCAGCTAGTACTTCTTTTGTATCAGCCATTTGTGGAATTATTTTGGGAGAAACAAAACTTCAAAAATCAATGGTATCAAATCCCACTTTTAGTAATTGATTTATATAAGTGATCTTTTTTTCAGTAGGTATTAAATTCTTCCAACCCTGCATCGCATCCCGAGGGCATTCAATTAATTTTATTTCAGCATTTCCCGAATTGGTTTTATGATGGTCCATATTTGCAATATCCATAGTTTTAAATTCTATGTATTAAAATTAAGGAAGAATTTTCTTTCACCTTCCGGTTATTATAATCTTTGCTTCATTGCTTCATACAAAATCATTCCGGTAGCAACAGAGACATTGAGTGATTCAAAATCTTTTTGCATTGGGATTTTAAATTGTCCATCACACAATTTGTATAGTGAAGGATGTATCCCTTTATCCTCGCTCCCCATGATTATTGCACATGGTTCAGCCAGATTGATATCAAATACATTATCCGTAGCTTTCATCTCACTGGCAAAGATTTTAATTCCATTCAAACGCAAATCGTCTATGGCTGAGTGTAGAGTTTTAACCCTGCAAACAGCAATATGTTCCAATGCGCCGGCAGATGTAGTAATGGCATCCTCATTTAAAGCACCTACTCCTTTTTCAGGAATAACAATTGCATGTACGCCGCAACACCAGGCTGTTCTGGCAATTCCACCAATGTTTCTGATATCTGTAATTCCATCCAACAAAAGGAAAAGCGGTGTTTCCCCATTTTCAACTACAAAGGAAATAATATCCTGAAGATTTTGATAAGTGACTTTTGACCGGAGAGCTATCACTCCCTGATGATTCTCTAAATTGAAGTTTCTTAATTTTTCAAAAGGAACTTTATTTACGGGAATCTCAAATTGAGCGGCCACTTTTCGCAATTCTCCTGCCTGAGGAGAATTCACCGTATCCTGAAGGTAAATTCTTTCCAGTTGTTCTCAATTATGAATAGCGGTCATCACCGGATCAAATCCTCCGATTAATAAATTCTTTTTTGGCCGGTTTTGATGGGTGAAATTTCTTTGTTGTCTCAATCTAATATTTTTCTTGTTTAATGAGAATGTGTTGATTCGTTAACTTCCAGCCATCGATGCCGGAGTTTTTTTATTTTCAATTCTGGTGAACGAATTCAGTATCTAAACCAATCACCAGAATTATTTAAAGGTACAGAATAAAAAAAACCACAAGTATGAAAACTTATGGTTTCTATTTTCTTTTAAGAGAAATTATTTTATTCCAAATGCTTTTTTTACTTTGGAAACGAAATCTAGTTTTTCCCACGTAAATAATTCAACTTTCATTTCTTTATCTGCTCCATTTGGAAGTTTGAAAACTTTAGTTACGATTTCATTCTTGCGTCCCATATGTCCGTAGGAAGCTGTTTCCTGATAAATTGGGTTTCTTAATTTGAGACGCTGTTCTATAAAGTATGGACGCATATCAAATATATCCAATAGTTTTTCTGCAATTTCACCATCTGTGATATCGAGTTTGGAAGTTCCGTAAGTATCTACATACATGCTGGTTGGCTGCGCCACCCCAATCGCGTAAGAAACCTGAACGAGAATTTCATCGCAAACCCCTGCAGCTACCAGGTTTTTAGCAATATGTCTTACTGCATATGCAGCACTTCTGTCTACTTTACTTGGATCTTTTCCACTAAAAGCTACACCTCCATGTGCGCCTTTCCCTCCGTAGGTATCAACAATAATTTTTCTCCCAGTTAAACCTGTATCCCCATGTGGGCCACCGATCACGAATTTACCGGTAGGATTAATGTGGTATTTTATCTGATCATTAAATAAATGTGCGTAGGCAGTATATTTTTTCTTAACCCGTGGGATAAGAATTTTTACAATATCTGAAGAGATTTTTTTCAACATTGCTTCTTCAGAATCGAAGTCATCGTGCTGAGTAGAAATTACGATAGCTTCAATTCTAAGTGGTTTATTATCGTCGCTATACTCCAGTGTTACCTGACTTTTAGCATCAGGTCTTAAATATTTTATTTGCTTTTCCTCTCTTCTAATCGCTGCTAATTCTATCAATAAATTATTCGCCAGATCCAAAGCAAGAGGCATATAGTTTTCTGTTTCGTTTGTAGCATAGCCAAACATCATTCCCTGATCACCTGCTCCTTGTTCTTCCTTATTTTTTTTATCTACGCCCTGATTAATATCTGCTGATTGTTCATGAATTGCAGATAATACTCCGCATGAATTCGCCTCAAACATATAATCACTCTTTGTATAACCAATATTTCTGATTACACCGCGCGCGATTTCCTGCACATCTAAATATGCTTTTGATTTTACCTCTCCTGCTAAAATAACTTGTCCGGTTGTAACCAGAGTTTCGCAGGCAACTTTACTTTGAGGGTCAAAGGCCAGAAAATTATCTATCAATGCATCGCTAATCTGGTCTGCAATTTTATCCGGGTGTCCTTCGCTCACCGACTCTGACGTAAATAAATAAGACATATTTTATAAATTTTTTTGCGGCAAAATTATGTTATCAAACTTGAAAGTCAAAATTGAACTTTATCCCTTTGTTGTATAATTATTTACCACTTAAAGTTTGGAATAAACAATTCTCATTTTCATTCTTGAAGTGGATCCATCTGTTCCATGTAATTTTACACGGCCATCTCCCAGGTTGTTCATGCCATAATGAAATGGAGCGATCATTTGTATACAACGATCTGTATACATCTTATTATTATGGATATAATAAGGTGCGCTTAACCTGATCACAGAATTGCTTTCCTTATTTGTAACTATATTTTGAACATATCTTGTAATGTTGAAAGTATAGCGGCTAACAGTATTTCCATTTAGATTGACAACTTTTTTTGCTTGTCCGCCTAATATTGCAAATCGACTTTGAATTGCCTCCTGGGAGAAATCGCATGGAATGGGAATAAACGTACCGGCAGCTACATCTTTGATTTCCAGATAAAGCATGTGTGGTGGTGTGTATAACTGGTCCATTGTAGTGGTAGAATACACTTGTTCCATAACCAATTCCGCCCGGTGAATGACCCTGTTGGATAAATTAGTGAGTGCAGGAATTTTTAATTCCGCATGATTGCCCGGTGAGGTTTGGATATAAATCACTTCATCTCCAGCTACGGGTTTGGTCAGGTGATTGGTGATTTCTGATGTTCCCCGGGTTCTTTGTATATAATTTGCTTCTCCGGATGTATTAGTCATCGGAAAATTAAAAACAGCTGTATCTTTTATCTCTCCTTTAGTGGTCCTGAAATAAATTGCCAATCTCGTATTTGGATTTGAAAGGTCGAAATAATTAATCGCGTTTCCTCCGGTTACCGCATCACTTATAATGGCAAAACCTTTATTATTTATTTTGAAGGCAGAATCTGATGCTAGGACAGTAGTGGCATTTGCAAACCACTGTTCTGCCAGTGATTTATTGATAGGAATCCGTAATTCGTTTGCTGTTTTTCCTTTACCCACTACTATGGAATCTTTAAAACGTGCAGGTACATAATTTTTTTCACCCAATACAGTATTTTGATACTGAAAAGCATCGCAAGATGTATATAAAGAATCCGGCTTGAATCGATCTTGCAGCGGATATACAATTGCTTTTTGAATAGCATTTGTATCCCCATACGAATAGAGGTAGCTCATTACGATGACAGCCGAATCTATAAACAAACCACCTGCATCATGCTCAGGCACTTTTACAGGAAAAAAGGAAGGTTTAAATTCTACATAGATATCCGCCTTTGTTTTTCCGAAATAAGGATCATCAGAAATGATCCCCAGAGCATTTAGGTCAGTTCTGTTTAGAGTATCGCAGGAAGGTAAATTATCAAAATTATTAGCAATAACATTTACAGTTGTATCAAACGTATGTATGTTGTCTACTGCAGGTAAGAGGTCGGCACCGAGTTTGGTTGTATCTATTTTTGTGCAACTTGTTGCAAATAAAAAAGAAATCAGAACACCCGCTACCGCAGTTTTATATTGGCTTTTTGACACTAGAGCGTAAAATTTGAGATAATTAAATGGAGATACTTAATCAGGCAAGGTCGTTATACAATTGTAAATAGTCTGTTAAATCTGACTCTTCATCGTATTTTAAAACCTTCTTTCCTTTCGCTTTTGAAAATTCAGTAATTAATTTTTTATCTACATTATCTGCTCCGAAAGTAATTGCATCAGAAAAATGCGCACCACCTCTAAACATGTCTAAATTACTTCCTTCTCCAAAATGAGCCAGATCTTTTTCTTTCACATAAGAATTAAGGGTTGCCATATCTTTAAATTCCGGTCCCATCTTTTCTTTATAGGTTGTTTGCCCTATAGTGTAGATGATTTTACAATTGCTAAATACAGGTTCCTTTTTATATGCTGTTTTAATAAATAATGGAATCAGGCCTGTCATCCAGCCACTGCAATGAATAATATCCGGTGGCCATCCAAATTTCTTTACCGTTTCAAGAGCTCCTTTGCAAAATAAGATTGTTCTAAGAGCATTATCGTCAAACCACTTTTCATTTTCATCATGGAATAAGGACTTTCTCTTAAATAGGTCCTCATTATCTAAAAAATAGACTTGCAAACGGGCATTGGGTAAAGAGGCTACTTTTATCACTAATGGGTAATCATCACCATCAATAGAAATATTAATACCCGAAAGACGAACTACCTCATGTAATCTATGGCGCCGTTCATTGATCATACCAAAACGAGGCATAATACAACGAACTTCCATTCCTGTCTCATTAGATTTGACGGCCAGCCTATTCACAATTTCAGCAAATTCAGTCATCTCCAAATAAGGAGACATTTCATTTGCTATAAATAAAATTCTTTTCTTTGTCGACATTTACAAATGATTATTTAACTTAATTTTTTTTTACACAAGCGGCGAAGTTACAATTTTTTTCTCTTTAAACATGGAGGTTACTGACCTTCCATCATATTTTACACCACTCATGATAATAATTAACAATTTCAAAGACCTTAGTTTTCAACTTTCCATGGCTAAATCCGAAGGAAGCAGCATTGGCTTTGTACCCACTATGGGAGCGCTTCATGAAGGACATTCTTCTCTTATAAAAATGAGTAAAGAGAAAAGTGACTTGACAATTTGCAGCATTTTTGTAAATCCTTTACAGTTTAACAATCAGAAAGATTATATAAATTATCCAATTACAATAGAAAATGATATTTTCATTTTGGAAAATTTAAATTGCGATATTTTATTTCTTCCTTCAGAAAAAGAAATTTATCCCACTCAAACTTCAAAAGAAAAACATTACGAATTAGGATATCTTGAAAATATATTGGAAGGGAAATTCAGACCTTGTCATTTTCAAGGTGTTTGTCTTGTGGTAGAAAGATTATTGACGATGGTAAATCCGGACATGTTATTTCTGGGGCAAAAGGATTAT
>JBDSBN010000008.1:0-21336 GCA_039921585.1 Ginsengibacter sp.
AAACACCTTTGCTCAAATCTATTTTGATTATGAAAATAGTCTTTTTTCTACTGATTGCTTCGTGCTTTCAGGTTCAGGCAGCAGGACAAAAAATGTCTCTGTCCAAAACCAATGTGCCGCTAAAAGAAATATTTCGAAGCATTGAGCAGCAGAGCGGGTATTTGTTCATCTACCAATCAGGAGTCATTAAATCTGACATAAAATCCACGGTAAGAGCAAATAATAAAGATATCAGGGAAATACTTGATGCCTGCTTAAAAGGAACATCTCTTACCTATACTATTATGGACAAAAATATTCTCATTGAAGAGAAAGTTCCGGTAGCTGTAGAAAGAGAAGAGAAACCGGCAGCTCAAATTAGTGGTGTAGTTATGGATGTCGATGATTATCCTTTGGAAGGCGCAAGTGTAAAATTAAAAGGAAAAGACATTGGAGTCATGACCGGTGCTAATGGAGAATTCTCTTTGTCTGTTGAGATAGGAGAAGTTTTGGTTATCTCATACATCGGTCATAAAACCCGCGAAATAAAAATAACTTCTGATAAAAGATTTCTGATCCGTTTGGAAAAAACTGATCAGAAAATGGAAAGAATTGTCATCTCTACCGGCGTTTTTGAAAGACCTGAAGGAAATTTTACCGGTGCTACCAAAACCATTCAGGGAAGCGAACTGAAAGGGGTGAGTTCCAATAATATTTTTGCGGCCATTTCTGCTTTGGACCCGTCCATTAGGATCGTTCCAAATAATGTTGCTGGAGGTAATATTAATGAACTGCCCGAAATTCAATTGAGAGGTGCTAATTCATTTCCGAATCTAAGTGGTGAGTTTTCTGCAAATCCAAATGCTCCCTTATTTGTCCTGGACGGTTTTGAAGTTTCTTTACAACGAGTAGTTGACCTTGATATGAACCTGATTGCTTCCATCACGATCTTAAAAGATGCATCTGCCACCTCTATTTATGGTTCACGCGGTGCAAATGGGGTTTTAGTTATTAATACCATTACACCTAAATCCGGTAGAGTTCAGGTGATCTTTAATAATGATTTTAGATTAAGTACACCGGATCTATCGGTTTATAATCTTTTAAACTCTGCTGAAAAACTGGACTTTGAAACAAGATCCGGTTTATATGGTTCAGGAAATCCTAATTACCAGTTAGATGATGATATGCTTTATAATATGCGGTTGAAAGCTGTTCAAAGTGGTGTAGAAACTGACTGGAAATCCAAGCCGGTGCAATATGGTTATAGCAACAGAAGTGCTATATATCTATCCGGTGGAGATTCCTATGTAAGATATGGTGTACAATTATCTGCCGATTTCCAGGAAGGCGTGATGAAAGGTCAAAACCGGAATAATTATTCAGGACAATTTGATCTTTCCTACACCCTAAAGAAACTTCGCTTTCAAAACTCCTTGCGTATTTTCCAAAATATATCTAATGAATCTCCTTATGGTTCTTTTGATACATATACAAAACTGAATCCTTATTGGAAGCCGTATGATGAGAATGGAAATGTCAATAAAATATTCGAAAACAATACTTCCTACAGAAACCCTTTATACGATGCCTCACTTCATTCAATAAATAAGAATCAATACTTCGGATTTTCAAATAATTTCCAGTTACGGTACAATGTAGTTTCCTGGTTATTTTTCGAATCGAATCTTAGTTTGAATAAGCAAACAGGTTCTTCTGATCAATTCTTTTCTGCCCAGAATACACGATTTGCTGCAGAAACGGATATTACCAGAATGGGATCGTACACAGCCGGAACAAATAACTCTTTTGGTATTGAAAATTTGACGACCGCTAATTTTAGGAAAAATTTTGGTAAGAGCCTTTTGTTTTCAACACTAGGGGTGAACGTAGCAAGTACTAAAAGTGATTTTTATTCTATCCGTACAGTAGGTTTCCCTTTTGACAGGTTGGATAATTTATTATTTGCTACTCAATACGCACCAAACACCCGTCCTTCAGGCGATGAAAATACCATCCGGAGAATTGGGCTTTTATACAATGCGAGTTATAGCTATGACAATCGCTATCTTCTTGATCTTTCTGTTAGAAAGGATGGTTCATCTCAATTTGGAACAGATAAAAGATTTGGAACATTCTGGTCTGTAGGTACAGGATGGAATTTACATAACGAAGATTTCCTTGCCGGAAGCAATGTTATAAACCGTTTAAAAATCAGGGGAAGTTATGGTTCTACAGGATCATTGAATATCCCGGCATATAGTGCTCAAACCCGTTACAATTTTGGAGTAGATAATATTTATAACGGCCAGCTTGGTTCTGCAATTATGGGATTAGGAAATCCAAATCTTGGATGGCAGGATGTGCGCAGCCTGAATCTTGGAATGGACATGGCATTTTTGAAAAGCAGGTTAGATGTTAGAGTAGATTATTACCGCAGTAATACTAACAATGCAATTACGAATGTAACCATTGCTCCTTCCACAGGTTTTGCAGGTTATGTGGAAAATCTAGGTAAAATTCAAAATACAGGATTTGAACTGGCTACACGGTATAAAATGATAGACAGGCAAAGAGACGGTATCATGTGGTCTGTAAATTTTAATGCATTTACGAACAAAAACATTTTAAAGGAATTATCAAACAGATTAAAATCTACAAACGATAAAGTCAATAAGAATAATGTACAACAAGTGGTACCGAATATTCAACTCCAGGAAGGAGAATCCATCAATACTATTTATGTTGTACAATCTTTAGGAGTGGATCCTGCTACAGGTTCTGAGATTTTCCTGAAAAAAGACGGAACAAAAACATACAATTGGAGTGCTTCGGACAAGGTTCCTTTCGGAATTGCAGAGCCAAAATGGAATGGGACTTTCGGAACAAATTTGATCTATAAAGGATTTGAATTGAACCTGCTTGCGGATTATCGTTTTGGTGGACAACTTTATAATCAAACCCTAATTTATAAAGTAGAATCTGTAAATCCTACTTACAACGTAGATCGCAGAGCTTATGACCTTGGCTGGAAAGGGGCTGGTGATGTAAGTCCTTATACAAGAATTGGCCCGAGTAAGCAATTAACAAAAATGACCTCAAGATTTGTACAGGATGATAATACTGTGAACTTGGCTTCAGCTTCTGTTGCTTATCAGTTTACCGGAATGCCATTTATGCAAAAGGTTGGCTTAAATTCTCTGAAAGTAACAGCCATTACTAACGATGTTTTCAGACTAAGTTCTATTGATATTGAAAGAGGAACAAGTAATCCATTTTCCCGCACATTCTCTCTATCTGTTAGAGCAGGATTCTAAATCTTATAAATCAACAAAATGAAAAATAAACTTATTTTATTTACATGTCTGAGTGTAGTGATTTCTGTTACAGGATGTAAGAAATTTCTGGATGTAACACCCAAGTCATCTATTTCAGAAACGGAACTTTTTACTTCGGAAGAAGGTTTTCAACAGGCACTTACAGGAATTTATTCACAGATGGCTTCATCCACATTATATGGAGACAATCTTAGTTTGGGATTTGTAAGTGCAATGGCTCAGAATTATAATCCGGCCAACAGCTTATTTATTTTGAAACAAACGACAGCTTTGAATTTTACTTCAGCGGAAGTAGTGAATATAGGATCTGTTATCTGGAAAAATACATACACGGCTATTGCAGGAGTTGATAATATTTTAGCACAAATAGACGGTAAGAAAGAGGTGTTCCGGATGAATAATTATAACCTGATAAAAGGGGAAGCTTTAGGATTGAGAGCCTACCTGCATTTTGACTTACTCCGCTTATTTGGTGAGAACTATATGACCGGTGCTCAAAAGAAGGCTATTCCTTATCGCAATACATTAGAGGCTGCACCAAAACCACCTTCCACAGTTGATGAGGTAACAAATTTACTGTTGGCTGATTTAGCTGATGCAGCAGAATTATTAAAAAATGCAGATCCCATTGTAAATGGTGATAAAACCAGGAAAAGCTATATGAATTTTATGGCGGTTAAAGGTCTGGAAGCAAGAGTTTATATGTACAAGGGCGACAAAGTAAAAGCCGCGGCTGCTGCAGGTGAAGTAGTGAATTCAAATAAATTCGCTTTCGTGACCAATGCCCAAATATCTGCTTCAGGTATCAATCGCGACAGATTGTTCAGCAATGAATTGGTATTTACCCTTCAGGTTAAAAACTTAACTGACTGGACAGAAACTGGTCTTGGCTATTTTAAAGCTGCAGGTGATGTAAGAAATGATCTCACCCGTTCTGCCGCCAATTTTAATACCCTATATGAAACATCAAGTGGTGGTTCTACAGATTACAGATATGTTTATTTGCTGGAGAATGATGGTACTGTACAATTTCCTTCAAAATATTGGGGAATGAAAAATGTTCCTCTGATCAGACTTTCTGAAATGTATTATATACTCGCAGAATCTGCAACAACGACTGATGCAGGAGTTGGTTATCTTAATATGGTCCGCAAAAACAGGGGTCTTTCAGAATTACCAGCGGATGTAAACGAAGCTAAATTAGCCACGGAAATTACAAAAGAGTATCAGAAGGAATTTCTGGCTGAAGGACAATTATTCTATTACTACAAGAGGTTAAGAGTGAGTAAAATGCTATTCAATACAAAAGCACTCACAGATGCAAATTATATTCTTCCAATACCGGATAGTGAATTGGAATTTAACCCAACGTACAAATAATGTAGAGGATAGAATACTCTTCAGGTATAAATTAAAAAAAAGCTTTTCGCTCATTTCTCCGGGTTCTACGGAAACAGCGAATGAAAATAAACAACAAACATGAAAAATACACTCCTTGTCTTATTGGCAATCATAACACTCAGTGCATGTAAAAAGGAAAAAACGGAAGTCTTTAATAGCAAACCCGGAATCTCATTTTTTTATGTGGTTTCAGGTAATGTGGATAGCACCAATTATTCTTTTGCTAATCAGCTCACTCAAAAATCACAGGACACTATTTTTGTTCGGATGAGAGTAATGGGAACTTCGGTAGATTATGATCGTGAAATAGAAGTAAAATCGCTTCCTGCATCTACTGCAAAAGAAGGGACTCATTTCATTTTACCAAAGATTAAATTACCGGCAGGCTCCTTAACGACAACCTATCCAATTGTCTTAATTAATACTGAAGACTTGAAAACAAATACCTACCATCTTGAGGTAGCCGTTGCTGAAAACAAGGATTTTGTTCAGGGAGTTATTGGTCAGGCAAACGTAACAACCAGGAATATTCCTTTGTATAAAATCAATTTTAATAATCAATTGATTGAACCCGATTATTGGAAGTATATAGCGAACTATTTTGGAGCATACAGTAAGGTGAAACACAGGTTTATGATTGATGTATTGGGAATGAGTGATTTCAGACCAGATAGTATTGGAGGAGAAATTTCTTATTCTGATTTTCTGAATTATAATGTGAAATTAAAGAATGCACTGAAGGACAATGAAAAAGTAAATGGTCCTATGCTGGATGAAACCGGTCAGCAAATAAGTTTTCCCCTTTAAAATACATATTAAGATATAGCGCAAGTCATATGCTTGTTGGTCGTTCTTGAAAAAATAAAAATAGACACATGAAATATACATATTTATTGCTTTTTGGTTTCCTGGTTTTGATGGCTCAATCTTGTAAAAAAGATCATGGGAATTATACCTACAAAGACCTTAATGAAGTCACTATTAAGACGAATGATACTGCTTTTGTAATACAACAGCTGGAAACTTTAAAGATTTCACCTGCTTTAACAGAAACCATTCCGGGTGATAGTTATACGTATGCCTGGACGATCTATCTTCAGCGGACTCCTCCTACAGGAGTGGATCATTCCACAACGCTTATTTCCACAGAAAAAGATTTAAACAAGCAAATTTCAAATTCGCCAAATGATTATTGGGTTTTGTTAACCGTAACCAACGAAAAAACAAAGATCAAGGCTTTTCAGCGCTACTCTGTAACCGTTAGTGGCGCTTTTTATGATGGCTGGCTGGTAACAAGTAATAAGAATGGGAAAGCGATGGTATCTTTTGTGAGAAAGGACAATGCCGTTTTTTATAACCCAATAAACGAAATCAATAATATTGAATTGAAAGGAAAAGCATTGGGGGCTTATTCAGGAGTTATCTCCAGGTTAAGCCAGATAAATGTTTTTACTGATTCGGAAGTATATCGCTTGAATGCAGATGATTTTATCGTAAACGGAACACACGATAATTTGTTCGGAGCAGGTACAAAAAGTTTTGAAAAGCCTTTTTACACAGTAAACTCTATTAATACTGATCAATATATTGTAGATAAAGGATCCGTTCATGCGACCATTACTCCAAACTTTGGACCACCGGGAAAATATTCAGAAAGATTTGCAGGCCCCGATGGTAATTATGAAGCTTTTCCTTACTTCATGTCAGGTTCAAGATTCTATGCTGTTTTTTACGACAATTTGAACCAGCGTTTTTTAAATACAGATTATAATTCAAGGACGCTCTATACATTCGCAAACTTTGTTGGTGCAGCGTATGATTTAAATAATGTAGGTAAGACCATGATTGCCGGCGACACCGGTCCTGGTAATGAGTATTACCTCATAATGAAGGATGAGACAGATTATTATTTCTACACCTTTATTCCTAAAAATGCCTCACCTGCAGGCGTGAAACAACCCATTTTAAACAGCCCTGAAATAAAAATTGCCACTTCATTCGCTTCTTCTACTGCTTTAAAGCAGATGTATTATGCTGCCGGTAAGAATTTGTATGTATATGATGTGTTAGCAAACAATTCAAGAAAGGTGTATGAATTTCCTGCAGGAACCAATATTAAAGATGTAGAAATGCTTAAAAGTAAAGGATGGGGTAAAGCTGATCCTTTGTTTAATAATCGCCTTGTTGTAGCTACCTACAATGGCACAGAAGGGGAATTATATTATTTCAATTTAACCTCAACAGGTGATATTGAAGGTCAAACATTCTTTAAGAAGTTCAGTGGCTTTGGTGACATCGTTCAGATAAATTATCGCAACCCGAATGTGTAGGATAAAAAATATTCTTTGGCTAATAATCCTTCTTGCACCTTTAGGCAGCATTGCCCAGGGTAATTATAGGTTGAAAGGAAGTTTTGCAAGGCAGGATATTTCCGGCAAAGTTTTCCTGAATTATAAGAATGGGGAAGAGGCAATCAGGGATAGTGCTGTGGTTAATAAAGGGAACTTTGTTATCACCGGACACGTAATTGAACCGATGAAAGCTTTACTGGAATTAAAAACCCAAGAACCCGGATCTAAGTTGACTATTGAGCGACGGGAAATTTATCTGAATAATGAGCAATTCTCCATCAAGATCAAGGAATCACTTAAGAATGCGGAGCTTGAAAATTCTGCCATTAATACGGAATGGAGAAACTATAAAAAAGTAGAAGCCGCTTCAAGAGAGGAACTAAATAACGTGATTGGAGAATTCAGAAATACTACCAAAGAAGATCAGGCAGATACAGCCTTTATCAGCAAGAGGAAATTGAAATTAGATCAGGCAAGTCGTTCGCTGGATAGTATTATGGGAGATTATGTTCTTCAAAACCCGGACAACTATTTTAGCTTCACAGCGCTGGATCAAATTGCCGGTCCGTATATGGAAGCTGAAAAAATTGAATCCTTATTTGGAAAACTGTCGCCCAGATTACAAAAGGGTTTAAAGGGCAAAGAGTTGGAAGCAGCAATTACTTTGGCACTAACAACTTCCATAGGTAAGATAGCACCGGACTTTAGTCATAAGGATATTAATGGCAAAGAAATTAGTTTGTCGCAATACCGTGGTAAATATGTGTTGCTGGATTTTTGGGCATCCTGGTGCGCTCCTTGTCGTGCAGAAAATCCAAATGTTGTAAAAGCATATGATCAATACAAAGCAAAGAGCTTTACCGTTTTAGGCTTGTCGGTTGACAGGGAAGTGGACAGGGATAAGTGGCTAAAAGCGGTGGAAGAAGATGCTCTTCCCTGGGCGCAAATACTTGATGAAGCAGAAAAAAGTACAGCAGATATTTATTCCATTAAAAGTATTCCTGCAAATTATCTGATCAATCCGGAAGGAGTGATCATTGCTAAAAACTTAAGAGGCAAAGAGCTTCATGACGTACTTGAAGAGTTGCTTGATAAATAAAATAGGGTAACCAAAAAAGACCCGTAGAAGGATAGGACTTAAGGTTGCTTAACCGATACAACATACATTTTATAAAGAATAATCATTAACGCCGGATTATCGGCGTTAATGATAAAAATTAGTAAGACATGAAAAAGTATTTATTCTTGATTTTGTTAACGCTTCCGACCTTTGTCATAGCACAAACAAATTATACTATAAAAGGAAAAGCAAAAGGGTTGAAGAGCGGAACCAAACTCTTTATGATTGCTATAAAAGATGAAGCAGAAAGCGTTGATTCAACCACGGTTAAGAATGGTAAATTCAGTTTTAAAGGGACTTCCGATAGACCACATCTTTCTTATATTTTCAATGGTTTCTATCCCGGTTCATCGCACAAACCTGGACCGGATTATAAACGAATATTTATAGAAGAAGGCCCCATAAAAATTAGCTCTAAGGACAAGTTAAAGTATAGCGTTGTGAGTGGAACACAGAACAATCGGGAAATACAATCCTTTACTGATAGTATGAATGTTCTTGATAAGAGAAAGGAGGCATTGACAGAAAAGTATAAGTCTGACCTTGCAGGCAAATCGGATGAAGAGAAAAAGGCAATTACTGAAAATTTCAATAGACTGTATAGCCGCATTCAAAGTGCTGCTAAACCGATTCAGATGGCCTTTGTTGAACAGTATCCAAACTCACCGCTAACTCATTCCATGTTGCCGGATCTGCTGGGTGGAAGCAAGGATTTAGCCTTATTTGATGCAATATACCTGGAGATGAATAATGAAGTAAAAGAATCGGCTTTCGGAAAATATTACTTGAATAGTCTTGAAGTAAGGCATAAAACAGCCATCGGCCAGGAAATTATGGATTTCACCCAAACTGATCAGAATGGAAATCCCGTAAAGTTATCAGAATTCAGAAAAGGGAAATATGTATTGATTGATTTCTGGGCCAGCTGGTGTGAGCCATGCCGCGCAGAAAATCCGGTAGTTGTAGCAGCCTATCATAAGTACAAATCCAAAAACTTTGATATCATTGGCGTAGCCCTTGAAAATGGTGAAAGAGGTAGAGTGACCTGGTTGCAAGCTATTAAAGAGGATAAACTTCCCTGGACACAAGTATCCGATTTTAAATACTGGAAAAATGAAGTAGCCGTATTATTTAATATCCAATCTGTTCCTGCTAATTTTTTAGTGAATCCTAATGGGATCATCATCGCAAGAAATCTGAGAGGACAGGAACTTGAAGCGAAGTTGGCTGAAATTTATGATTAGTGTGTTTAATGGAATTAATGTGTGAACTATTTAAGGCCAATTCAAAATTCTGGTTTTTAAGTGATTTTTAATTTATCGAAATGTTTTAGAAATTATTTCCATCAAGGTTTGTTGAATTGGCACTGGTTTTAACCCTAATCCAATTAATTAAGACAAAAATATCACCCATTCCGGGTTTTGATATTATACGAAATATTTGTTCTAACATCATCTCAGCCGTTCCGGATTTAAACCTGAATGGATGGCATGATTATAGCATGAAAATTTTTGATGAAAAAATGGCTGGCAGGGTGATTTGCGGGATAAATTGATGATTATAACCAAAGGGTAATTTCAAGATACGATCAAAGAAAAATAGAATACGGTATACCTTGCAAGATTTTTATTAATCTTGCAAGTATCAAATGTTTTTACACCTCTCAATCCTTTCCCAAACAATCACTCACTTCTGTAAGCCCATCCTGATCTGTCGCTAAAACGATCAGTGCATCTCCTTCCTGAATAACCGTAGCACCTGAGGGAGTTAAATATTCGTTCTCTCTTTTGATTAGAGCAATTGTGGCACTTTCAGGAAAACCAATATCTACAATTTGTTTATCAATGACGAGACTGTCAGAGGTGATTTGGAATTTTCGCATGATAGTTCTGGGGATTTCATAAGCCAGATTATCATGAGTTATAATCGGTTTTGCCTTCTCCGGTAAATCTACCTTGAGCCATTTTGCTACAATAGGAATCGTTGTTCCCTGAAACAAAACAGAAGTAACGGATATAAAGAAGACAATATTAAAAATCATATCCGCTTTATCAATACCGGCAAGTAAGGGATATGTGGCAAATACAATTGGAACAGCTCCCCGAAGACCTACCCAGGAGATAAATAAGCGTCTGCTAAGCTTCATTTTAAAAAAAGCGAGGCTGATAAACACACTAATAGGACGTGCCACCACAATTAAAAATCCTGAAATGAGCATTCCAACACCTGAAACCGGAATAATATCCGATGGGAAAACAAGTAAACCGAGAGTGAGAAAGAGAACGATCTGCATCAGCCAGGCAAGACCGTCATATATTTTTAAAGTACTTTTTTTATTGATCAGGTCCTGGTTCCCTAAATAAATTCCACAAATATAAATGGCTAAAAACCCATTTCCACCCACAAAATCTGTCGCGGCAAAGGTGATGAACATTAAGGCGATCATCAGAACGGGATATAACCCTTCATAATCTAACTTAATCCTGTTAATGATTATTTTACTTAATTTACCAAAGGCAAACCCTGCAATTGCACCCAGAATCATTTGCTGGAAAAACATGGGAAGGACCTCAATGATACTCTGATCCTGGTTTACGACGAGGGTAAGAAAAACAATGGTTAGCACGTATGCCATGGGATCATTACTTCCACTTTCCAGCTCTAGTGACGGCCGGATTTTATATTTTAAGGCAAGACTTTTAGAGCGTAAAATGGAAAAGACAGCAGCAGCATCGGTAGAAGAAACAATAGAACCCAAAAGCATACTTTCCAAGAAAGTGAAATCGGTAATCCAATATACAAAGCCGCCAACTATAAAGGCTGTGAGCATCACGCCTATAGTAGAGAGAATAACTCCTTGCCAAAGGATGGGTTTTACGGAAGACCAGTTTGTATCAAGCCCTCCTGAAAATAATATAAAATTTAGTGCAACAATCCCTATAAACTGAGTGATTTTTGGATCGTCAAAATGAATTCCACCAATTCCCTCAGATCCGGCTAGCATTCCAATAGCCAAAAACAGTAATAAAGCTGGAACGCCAAATTTATAGGAAGTTTTTCCCAGAAATACACTCACCAGTAATAGTAATGAGCCAACAAGTAAAATATTTTCAGTCGTTAAATTCATCCGTTGTATTGGGCTATCTGGTCAAATGCCAGCATTTTTTAAGAGATTACTAATACGGTATTGCTAATGAAACTTTTGCAAAATATTCATTTTCAAATCTAACTCCTAAGAAAATTTTAGGACAAAAATGTCTGCCAGGATAAAAATGAATACCAGAAATTTTTCGATAAAATATAAATTTAGAAAAGGAATTATTATCAGGTTGCAGAATGCCAAAAAGGTAAAAAAAAAGGCAACAGAAAGTTGCCTTTTTAAATAACATGAAGTTATTAATTATTCTACGACGATTTTACCTTTCATAGTTCCATGGTGACCAGGGAATGTACAAATGAACTCATAAACACCTGGCTCAGCTATAGTGAAAGTAAATGTATCACTTTCTCCTGGGCCTAATAGTTTAGAATGAGCAATAATTTCATTTTTGGTTGCATCAGTTTGAGGAATGTAGTCATTCGCTTTTTCCTTCATAGCTTCTAAGGCAATTGCTTCTACGTCAGCTCCTTCTTTAAGAACCAATACGTTATGACCCATCGCCTCTTTTGGCAACTTACCAACATTTTTAAATGTAAACTTAACTTCCTGACCAGCTTTTACTTTAAATAAAGACTTGTCATATTTCATATCATCCATACCTTCCAGTTCGATATGATCAGTAACAGCTACATCAGCAATTCCTGGAATATCAGAACCAGGCGTGTAAGCCGGCGTCTCTGCAGGAGTTTCTGTAGTTGAAGTTTTAGATTCGGTAGTGGTAGTGTCGCTACCACCGCAAGATGCTAAAAACATAACGGTTGCCACTGCGGGGATAATAAATAATTTTTTCATTGAGTTTTATTTTAATTTGAGAAAGTGCAAAGTTAGGATAAACTAGATGATAACAAAATTTTCTAGTGTGCAAATCCGCTCATGTCGCAGGTTATGTCGGTAGTTGAATATTTACCATGTGTTTGCAAACAAAACAGAAGCAGGGTGGTATTGGTCCCCCGATCAGTTTTTCTGATTTTTAAAATTAAACATGATGATATTATCTATTTGTTAAATAAAAAATGATTCTGAGGATTTATCTTCTTATGGACATATTTAACGATATTTGTATCCAATCTAACAATCCAAAAATGATTTTTCCTCAATATTTAGGAAATAAAAATATCATTTCAGATGTTAGATACATAAAAATCACTTGATAATGAGGACAGGAATTCTTATTTTAAATATAAATCCTCCTTGAGATATCCTAATTCATTCGATATAAGTACTCTATAAACTTTTTTTCCGAAAAAGAATTTTATTTCCTGTCATTTTTATTAAATAAATTGTAAGATTTTTCGTACATTCCTTTGGATATGAAAAAAAAGCTTACTTTTGCAATCCTTTAAATTTTGGTAGGTGTTGATAATTTGCTTAAATACCCTTTTAAAGACTCTCTCATTTTAAAATATTTTAATTAAAATATGCCTTCAACTAAAGTAGCTCCGGCTCAAAGAATCAGTTTTGGAAAAATTGGACATTTGGCGGAAACCCCCGACCTATTGGGAATTCAAATACAGTCATTTAAGGACTTTTTTCAGTTAGAAACAACCCCGGACAGACGAAATGTCGAGGGATTGTTTCGTGTATTTAAGGAGAATTTTCCGATAAATGATACACGTAACATCTTTATGCTGGAATTCCTGGATTACTTCGTAGATCCCCCGCGCTATACAATCGATGAATGTATAGAAAGAGGACTCACCTACGCTGTACCACTTAAAGCAAAATTGCGTTTAAGTTGTAATGATGAGGAACACGTGGATTTCCAAACCATCGTTCAGGATGTGTTTCTTGGAAATATCCCTTACATGACTCCTCGCGGTACATTTGTGGTGAATGGTGCGGAAAGAGTTGTTGTAAGTCAGCTTCATCGCTCACCAGGTGTTTTCTTCGGTCAAAGTACGCATCCAAACGGAACGAAAATTTATTCGGCCCGTGTTATTCCTTTTAAAGGAGCATGGATGGAATTTGCTACTGATATTAATAACGTGATGTATGCCTACATCGATCGTAAGAAAAAATTCCCGGTAACAACTTTGTTAAGATCTATCGGATACGAAACCGATAAAGATATTTTGGAGTTGTTTGGAATGGCGGAAGAAGTAAAAGCGGATAAGAAAACGCTTAATTCCAATATTGGAAAAAGACTGGCAGCAAGAGTATTGCGTAGCTGGGTAGAGGATTTTGTGGATGAGGATACGGGAGAAGTAGTGAGCCTGGAAAGAAATGAAATCGTACTAGAGAGAGATACGATTTTGGATGATGATAATATTGCCATGATTCTTGAGCTTGAAGTGAAAAGTGTTTTCATTCAGAGGGAAGAGGTGAGTGGTGATTATGCAATTATCTATAATACCTTAAATAAGGATACATCTAATAGTGAAATTGAAGCTGTTCAGCATATCTATCGTCAGTTACGTGGAGCAGATGCACCAGATGATGAAACAGCAAGAGGAATTATCGACAAATTATTCTTTAGTGATAAGAGATATGATCTTGGTGAAGTAGGTCGTTACAAAATTAATCGCAAATTAGGATTGGATTATCCAATTACTAAAAAAGTATTGACGAAAGAAGATATTATTGCGATCATTAAATATCTGGTTCTATTAACGAATGCGAAAAGTGAGATCGATGATATTGACCATTTAAGCAATCGCCGGGTAAGAACAGTAGGTGAGCAGCTTTATGCTCAATTTGGCGTTGGTTTAGCGCGTATGGCGCGTACCATCCGTGAAAGAATGAACGTAAGAGACAATGAGGTATTTACTCCCGTTGATTTGATTAACGCAAGAACTCTTTCTTCCGTTATTAATTCATTCTTTGGAACTTCTCAGTTATCACAGTTTCTGGATCAAACGAATCCACTGAGTGAGATTACGCACAAGCGTCGTATTTCCGCGCTCGGGCCCGGTGGCCTAAGCAGAGAGAGAGCTGGATTTGAGGTGAGAGACGTTCACTATTCACATTATGGTCGTCTTTGTACAATTGAAACTCCGGAAGGACCAAATATTGGGTTGATTTCTACTTTATGCGTGCACGCTAAGATTAACGAAATGGGCTTTATTGAGACGCCATATCGTAAAGTGAAAGCAGGTAAGGTAGATATGAATAAAGTATTTTTCCTTAGCGCTGAAGAAGAAGATTCTGCAAAAATTGCTCAGGCAAATGCTCCGCTGACAGATGATTACTCATTTGCAGGAGATAAAGTAAAATCCCGTGAAACCGGTGATTTTCCGATTTTAGAAAAGGATGAGGTAGAATATATGGACGTAGCACCGAATCAGATTGTTGGTTTGAGTGCGTCGTTAATTCCATTTTTGGAACATGATGATGCGAACCGTGCTTTGATGGGATCGAACATGCAACGTCAGGCAGTACCATTGATTCTTCCGCAAGCACCTATTGTAGGTACCGGCTTGGAAGGAAAAGCAGCACGGGATGCGAGAATCCAAATCCACGCAGACGGAGATGGTGTTGTAGAATATGTTGATGCGAATGAAATTCATGTCAAATATAATAGAAACCAGTCTCAAAAGATTGTGAGTTTCGATAATGATCTGATTGTTTATAAGCTGACGAAGTTTATCAAAACCAATCAGGGAACATGTATCAACCTTCGCCCTGCAGTTAAAAAAGGACAAGCAGTAAAAGATGGAGATTTCCTGACAGAAGGATACGCTACCAAAGATGGTGAACTGGCACTTGGCCGTAACTTGAAAGTGGCATTTATGCCATGGAAAGGTTACAACTTTGAGGATGCTATTGTAATTAGTGAAAAGGTAGTTAAGGAAGACTTGTTTACCTCCATCTACATTGCAGAGTTTGAATTGGAAGTGCGTGATACCAAATTAGGAGAAGAGGAGTTAACTCCGGATATTCCAAACGTAAGTGAAGAAGCAACGAAAGATCTTGATCAGAATGGTGTAATCAGAATTGGAGCTCACGTAAAAGAAGGAGATATTATTATTGGAAAAATTACTCCTAAAGGAGAAAGTGATCCAACTCCGGAAGAAAAATTACTACGTGCCATTTTTGGTGATAAAGCCGGCGATGCGAAAGATGCTTCCTTGAAAGCACCAAGTGGAACCGAAGGTGTTGTAATCAATAAAAAACTTTTCCAACGTGCTAAAAAAGACAAGTCTGGAAAAGTAAAAGAGAAAGCAACTTTGGAGAAGATCGATAAGATGCATGAGACAATTGTGGATGAAACACGCGAGCTGTTAGTTGAAAAGTTATTAACTCTGGTTAAAGAAAAAACTTCAGCAGGTGTTAGCAATAACTTTGGCGAAATGCTTATTGGTAAAAATGCAAAATTCACTGTAAAAAATCTGAGCAATATTGATTATCAAAACGTCAATCCGCTAGGTTGGACAGGTGATGCTAAGATCGATGATCATATCAATACCTTATTGCATAATTACAATATCAAGTACAAAGAGGAATTAGGAAGATATAAGAGAGAGAAGTTCAACATTTCACTTGGAGACGAATTACCAGCTGGTGTATTGAAACTTGCAAAAGTTTATCTGGCAGTAAAGCGTAAGTTGAAAGTAGGAGATAAAATGGCAGGACGTCATGGTAACAAAGGTATTGTTGCTAAAATCGTTCGTCATGAGGATATGCCTTTCCTGGAAGATGGAACACCTGTAGATATCGTATTGAACCCGTTGGGTGTACCGAGCAGGATGAACCTTGGTCAGATTTATGAAACGGTATTAGGATGGGCAGGTGAGAAAATGGGCAAAACGTACGCTACTCCAATTTTTGACGGTGCTGATCCATTGGAAATCGCTGACGAAATTGAAAAAGCAGGTTTACCTACTTTCGGACATACTTACTTATATGATGGTGAAACAGGTGATCGTTTCGATCAGAAAGCCACAGTGGGAGTGATCTATATGATCAAACTACACCACATGGTTGATGATAAGATGCACGCCCGTTCAATCGGACCATACAGTTTAATTACACAACAGCCATTAGGATGTAAAGCTCAGTTTGGTGGACAGAGATTTGGTGAGATGGAGGTTTGGGCATTGGAAGCATATGGAGCATCCAACATACTTCAGGAATTACTTACGTTGAAATCGGATGATATAATCGGAAGAGCTAAGACCTACGAAGCAATTGTGAAAGGCGACAATATTCCAAGACCAGGCGTACCGGAATCTTTCAACGTATTGGTTCATGAATTAAGAGGACTAGGATTAGATCTTAAGTTTGAATAAACTCCTTTCGGCTGACAACTGCTTCAGGCAGTGTGTATTTTGAAAAAATAAATTTAACGTGCCTTCAGCTACCAGTTTTACACTGGTAGCTTTGCGGCTCAAAGAATAAAAAATAATATGACAAGAAAAGAAAATCGTCCCCGTTCAACGTTTTCTCAGATCACCATCGGCCTTACTTCTCCTGACTCTATTCTGGAAAGAAGCTATGGCGAAGTTTTAAAACCTGAAACAATTAACTACCGCACATACAAGCCGGAAAGAGACGGTTTGTTTTGTGAAAGAATTTTTGGCCCGGTAAAAGATTACGAATGTGCTTGTGGTAAGTATAAGCGTATCCGCTATAAAGGAATTGTATGTGACCGTTGTGGAGTAGAAGTTACAGAAAAGAAAGTACGTCGTGAAAGAATGGGCCACATCAAATTGGTGGTTCCTGTAGTGCATATTTGGTACTTTAAATCTCTTCCAAATAAAATTGGATACCTTTTGGGCATGAGCTCCAAGAAATTGGAAACAATCATTTATTATGAAAGATATGTGGTGATTCAGGCGGGTGTTCGTGTAGATAAAGGTCAGGCTTACAGTGATCTCCTTACAGAAGAAGAATATCTTGATATTCTTGAAACTCTTCCAAGGGAAAATCAAATGTTACCTGATGAAGATCCGGATAAGTTTATTGCAAAAATGGGCGCTGAAGCCGTTCATGATATGTTGCAATTAATCGACCTGGATCAATTATCTTTTGATCTGCGCAATTCAGCAGCGAATGAAACTTCTCAACAACGTAAAGCAGATGCTTTAAAGCGTCTAAGCGTAGTTGAAGGATTTAGAGATGCCAATACAAGAATTAATAACCGTCCTGAGTGGATGGTGATGCAATATATTCCGGTTATTCCACCGGAACTTCGTCCATTAGTTCCTTTGGACGGAGGTCGCTTTGCTTCTTCTGATCTGAACGATTTATACCGCCGGGTAATTATCCGGAATAATCGTCTGAAAAGATTATTAGAAATTAAAGCCCCTGAAGTAATTCTTAGAAATGAGAAGAGGATGCTACAGGAAGCAATCGATTCCTTATTTGATAACTCCCGTAAATCCAATGCAGTAAAAGCAGAAGGCGGACGTGCATTGAAATCCTTAAGTGATGTTTTGAAAGGAAAACAAGGTCGTTTCCGTCAAAACCTTTTGGGTAAGCGTGTTGACTATTCCGGACGTTCTGTAATTGTGGTTGGTCCTGAATTGAAAATGCATGAGTGTGGTTTACCGAAGGATATGGCTGCGGAATTATTCAAACCGTTTATTATCCGTAAACTGATTGAAAGAGGAATTGTAAAAACAGTAAAGTCTGCACGTAAATTAGTAGATAAAAAAGAAGCAATTATCTGGGATATTCTTGAAAATATTTTGAAAGGACATCCGGTAATGCTAAACAGAGCCCCAACGCTTCACCGTTTGTCAATTCAGGCTTTCCAGCCAAAATTGATTGAAGGAAAGGCTATTCAGCTACATCCATTGGTGACGACTGCATTTAACGCGGATTTCGATGGTGATCAGATGGCAGTACACGTTCCTTTAAGCAACGCAGCTGTTTTGGAAGCCCAAATGTTGATGCTTTCTTCTCATAATATTCTAAATCCACAAAATGGTACGCCAATTACTCTTCCTTCCCAGGATATGGTTTTAGGATTGTATTATATTACCAAAGGAAAGAGAACAAATGACGAAGAAACTGTGCGTGGCGGTGGTAAGGCGTTCTACTCAATGGAAGAAGTAATTATCGCTTATAACGAAGATATCGTTGACTTGCATGCTTTTATTAAGGTAAAAGTAAATATGCGGCAGCCTGATGGTTCCTTACAAAGCAAATTAATTGAAACCACTGTCGGACGTGTTGTATTTAATCAGCATGTACCAAAAGAAGTTGGCTTCGTAAATGCTCTTTTAACTAAGAAAGCATTGCGTGAAATTATTGGAGATATTATTAAATGGACGGATATCCCAACTACCGCACGTTTCCTGGATGCGATTAAAGAATTAGGATTTCGAATGGCATTTAAGGGAGGTCTATCATTTAGTATTAATGACCTGATCATTCCGGAAACCAAGCAACTGATGATTGAAAGTGCAGGTTCTGAAGTGGATGAAGTTTGGGATAACTATAATGCCGGTTTAATTACAAATAATGAGCGTTATAACGGAATCGTAGATATCTGGAGTAGGGTAGATACCAAACTGACAGAAACATTGATTCAGGAATTGGCGATCGATAAGCAAGGATTTAACTCCGTGTTTATGATGCTTGATTCCGGAGCAAGAGGTTCGAAGCAACAGATTAAGCAGCTTGCAGGAATTAGAGGATTGATGGCTAAGCCACGTAAATCCGGAAGTACTGGAAGTGAGATTATTGAAAACCCGATTCTTTCCAACTTTAAAGATGGTTTGAACGTATTGGAATACTTTATCTCTACGCATGGTGTCCGTAAGGGTCTAGCGGATACGGCTCTTAAAACAGCAGATGCCGGTTACCTGACAAGAAGATTAGTGGACGTTGCACAAGATGTGGTAATCAATGAAGAAGATTGCGGTACCTTAAGAGGAATTGCTACAAGTGCATTGAAAGATAATGAGGATATTATTGAACCATTATTTGACAGAATTCTTGGAAGAACATCTTTGCATAATGTATACGATCCGGTTTCAGATAATGTATTAGTAGAAGCTGATCAAATCATTACTGAAGATATCGCTCATGCAATTAATGATGCAGGAGTAGAGGTAGTAGAGATTCGCTCTGTACTTACTTGTGAGAGTCACAGAGGAGTGTGTGTGAAGTGTTATGGTAAAAACCTTGCTTCGGGATACACCGCTCAAAAAGGTGATGCAGTTGGTATTATCGCTGCTCAGTCAATTGGTGAGCCGGGTACTCAGTTAACACTTCGTACGTTCCACGTGGGTGGTGCGGCAGGTTCTGCAGCAGTTGAATCAGCGCTTGCAAGTAAATTCGACGGTACTATCCATTTTGATGGCTTACGCACGACCACTGCAACAAATGCTTTGGGAGAAAAGAGCCAGGTAGTTATCGGACGTACAGGTGAAGTAAGAATCATGGATGAAAAGAATGATCGTTTACTGATTACAAACAACGTTCCTTACGGTTCTATCCTGAAAGTTAAAGACGGACAGGAAGTAGTGAAAGGAGAGGTGATCTGTACATGGGATCCATTTAACAACGTTATCGTTTCTGAAATTGATGGTGTTATTAAATTTGAGAACATTATTGAAGGTGTTACTTACCGTGAAGAAGCGGATGAGCAAACCGGACATAGAGAGAAAGTGATCATTGAAACGAAAGATAAGGCGAGAATTCCTTCCATGATTATTGAAGGAAAGAAAGATACAAGAGGGTATAACCTTCCTGCAGGTTCTCACGTAACTATGAATGAAGGGGATACTGTAAAAGCCGGACAGGTGGTTGTAAAAATTCCACGTGTATTAGGAAAACTAAGAGATATCACCGGAGGTCTTCCACGTGTAACAGAATTGTTTGAAGCAAGAAATCCAGGTAATCCAGCTGTAGTATCTGAAATTGACGGTGTTGTTTCTTTTGGAAACATTAAGCGTTGTAACAGGGAAGTAATCGTAGAAGCGAGAGATGGTGTTGTTAAGAAATACCTTGTTCCTCTGACTCGTCAGATTCTTGCACAGGAAGGTGACTTCGTTAAAGCAGGTACTGCTTTATCTGATGGACAAATTGCCCCTGCAAATATTCTGTCTATTAAAGGACCGTACGCAGTTCAGGAATATGTGGTAAATGAAATTCAGGAAGTTTATCGCCTACAAGGTGTAAAGATTAATGACAAACACATTGAGGTGATTGTACGTAAGATGATGCGCAAGGTTGCTATCGAAGACGCCGGAGATACTAAATTCCTGGAAGGTGACACAGAAGACAGACTAGACTTTAGCCTCGAGAACGACTGGATTTATGATAAGAAAGTAGTTACTGAAGCTGGTGATAGTACGAAAATGCGTGCAGGTAAAATAGTAACGCTTCGTGAAGTAAGAGAAGAAAATTCAATTCTTCGCAGAGCAGATAAAAAATTGGTAGAATATCGTGATGCACAGCCTGCAACTTCTTCACCGTTGTTACAGGGTATTACCAAAGCATCTCTTGGTACACAAAGCTGGATTTCAGCCGCGTCGTTCCAGGAAACAACCAAGGTATTATCTTCTGCAGCTATCCAGGGTAAGAGAGATCTGATGCTTGGATTGAAGGAGAACGTTATTACAGGTCACCCAATACCAGCCGGTACAGGTTTAAGAGATTTTGATAACATGATCGTAGGAAGCAAGGAAGAATATGAATTGCTGATGACGGCTAAGGAAGCAATGTCTTTTGACGAAGAAGAATAATAAATACTTTATGCAATAGCATAAAAGGAATAAAATATACAAAAGGAGCAGGTTTAAACTTGCTCCTTTTGTTATTTTGGCGATAGCTGCTGATGGAAATATGCAGGAATTTGGGTGGTAACAAACTTTTATTGGATAATCAGCCCACTCCCTGCTACTCATTCAATATCACATAAAGATTGAAATAAGAGTATATAGGCAGATAACATAATCAAGGAAGAAAGATTGGTTTTAAAACTGCGGATGGAGTACATTTATTCATTCTTGTTTTGTACTAATCTTCAAAACCGTTTAGTAAACGAATAAATATCAGTCAAATATGAGCCCGATAAAAGATACCATTGATGAA
>JBDSBN010000009.1:0-6899 GCA_039921585.1 Ginsengibacter sp.
AAAGCAAGGCAATAAAATGGAACAATCCAACGCAGGATTATCCTATGCTATTGGGTTTGGAAGCGGCATTCTGATTTATATGACCTTAATTATTTATGGAGCTGCCGTAATGCGGGGTGTAATGGAAGAAAAAATGAACCGGATTGCAGAAGTGATTATCAGTTCCGTTCGGCCATTTCAACTGATGATGGGGAAAATTCTTGGCATTGCTGCGGTTGGTATCACACAATTACTTATCTGGATTATTCTGATCGTTGGATTTGTATCTGTTGCATCATTTTTTGTAACTCCCGATGCATTGCAAAGCGTCCAGAATTCCGGCGCCGCTTTGAATATGGCAGCAGACAATTCTTCTGCAATGGAATTTCTAGCTGCAAAGGATTTCGTTTTATCGGCAAACTGGAGTTTAATTATCCCTTGTTTCCTGTTTTATTTTGTTGGAGGTTATTTGTTTTATGCAGCACTTTTTGCAGCTGTAGGAAGTGTGGTAAATGAGGATCCGCAGGAAGCGCAGGCATTAATGATTCCACTTACAATGCCTATAATTTTATCTTTTATTATTATGACTGCAGCAGCAGGAAACCCTGATTCTTCCTTAGCTTTTTGGGGAAGTATGATTCCTTTTTCTTCTCCTATTGTAATGATGGCGCGGATTCCATCCGGTGGTGTACCGGCATGGGAACTCATCGTTTCAATGTTGTCGCTTGTTGGAGGATTTATCGCAACGACAATGTTAGCTGCGAAAATTTATCGTACAGGAATATTATTATACGGCAAAAAAGTGTCGTTTAAAGAGATGGGGAAATGGCTTTTTAGAAAAGGATAAATCAATATTAAATTTAAAAAAGGGTGGCTAAACATACATTTTGTTTAGCCACCCTTTTATTATTTACGCCTATTCTGAAAACTGAATATTCTCAGCTCCTGGCAATTAATTTCCGATTATTTTATTTTAAACCTAAATCCGGCATAAATCGTTCTGCCACTAACCGGCCCCCAAACCATTGATGCATCAAAGAAATGTCCAAATGGATCATCAGATGCAAGAATCACATTATTCTGCATAAAATTGGTCAGATTCTCGGCTCCTACATATAAGTCAACATTCTTTTCCTTTCCCAGAGTTTTACTAAGCTGGGTATTCATAGTGATGTAAGCTGACGATCGATCTTTCATCTGATATTTAACAGGATTTCCAACAGTTGAAGGAATTCTTTTTGAACCTATATAATTAACAGTGTAGTCTAATTTCCATCCGCTATTTTCATAACCCAGGTTGGCAAAAGCGCGGTGTGGAGAATTGAATGGTTTACTTAAAAGCTTATCCCCATAAGTGGCCTTTACATCAAAATAACGATATGCTATTCGCACATCGAGGCGCTTTACAGGAATCATATTCATTTCTACCTGAAAACTATTAGAGTATGATTTCCCATCAAGATTATAAAAATTTACTTCGCGCGGATTCTCCACATCTACTACAATCTGATTGGTAAAATCATTCCGGAAAAAATCCACACTTAATATTGCTTCTCTTGTAAAAAGATTCAACTTTTGATCAATACTAATTCCTTTATTCCAGGCTACCTCAGGATCTAATCCATAAGCTTTTCCCGGAGATGCATTTAAAATATTTACAGCGCGTGCACTCACCAATGTGCTCATATTTTCCGCATAAATATTTGCAGTCCGCTGTCCACGTCCGGCACTCAATCTCATCACAGTTCCGCTCCATGGCTCGTAGCGCACATTTAATCTAGGTGTACCAAACCAGCCATAAAGACTATTATGGTCAGCCCTCATTCCGGCTACAGCACTTAATTTTTCATTCATGGTATACGTGTATTCAAAAAACGCTCCTGGCACGTACTCTCTCCTGGTATACGAATGATCTTTATAAAACTCATAATAGTCATCTGCATTAATACTTAATCCGGTCCGAAATTTATGATCAGAGTTTGAAATGATACTTTGATAGATCAAGTTTCCATAAAAGTTTCGCTGATCAGCATTATATTTTATTAAACCAAAATGGGATTCTTGTTGGTGATCAAAATAGGATAATTGTAACCCTACGCTCTGATATTTTTTACCAGGAAATACATACCCTATTTTAGCAAACCCTTCTAATCGTTGGGTATTTATTCCCAAACCATAACTATTAGTAGTCCCTTTATCTTTGGAATCAAAAGAAAGTTCGCCACCGGTTTTATCATCAAAAAGCGCTTTTACACCAAACTGAATCATCACTCCTTTCCCATCATCATAACTCAACCTGTTGATTCCGCTGAATAGATTGCCGGTTGGCAGATCACGAAATCCATCCTTATTATCATCTACTTTATTTAAAAGAAAACTATTGTGCAATAATAAGCCTGTACTCCATTTTGAATTCAATTGCGTAGCCAGGTTCAGATTCAGATCTGAGCTTCCCATACTATTTAAATAGCCATTGAGATAAAGCCTATCGCTGTTTTCCGGCTTTTTTAATTCCACGTTGATCTGGCCTGCAATGCTTTCATAACCGTTGACTACGGAACCGGTGCCTTTACTAAGTTGAATACTTTCTATCCATGGACCGGCAATACTGTTCAGGCCAAGTGGCGTTGCCAGGCCTCTTGGTCCGGGAAGGTTTTCTACGGTAAGTTGTGTGTAGGTTCCGGATAGTCCTAATAATTGAATCTGTTTTGAGCCGGTAACAGCATCGCTATAGGACACGTCCACACTAGGATTCGTTTCAAAACTTTCACTCAGATTACAACAGGCAGCTTTCAACAAATCTTTTGGATTGATCATAAATGATCTGAATTCAGAATTTGCATTGATATACGTCGTGCGGGACCTTCCTTTAATCGTTATTCCTGATAATACACCATCAGGAGCAAGAATTACCTGAAGCGGTTTATCATTTACAATAGACACAGAATCTGGCTGATATCCGGTATAGCTTATAACCAGCTTACTTTGGTGATTCCCTTTAGGTATGGTAAAAACACCGTGATTGTCGGAAGTGACTCCTGTATTGGATCCTGCCCATAAAATACTAGCTCCTGACATTGGAACAATGTTTCCTTTATTATCCTCAGATAAAACGACGCCTCTTACGGAATTCTTTACATCAACTTTCGCATCTTCTTCTACATAATGACCTTCATTTGCCGGATCTTTATAAAGACAACAATCAGGTAAAGCATTATAGACTTTCTCGTCTGCTTTAGCAAGTTCTGTATCATGTCCAACTGCAGCAATTTTAGAATGAATTTCGTCTAATTTTATAATGGAAGGATTATAAGTAACTGTCAGCGTTTTTGATGGAACATGGTACTACGCTGTAGTTATACCATTAATTTTCAGAGTTTTTTCAATCCGCTTTTTACAAGATCCACACACACCTTCCACTTTAAAAGCATCTGTAACAGGTGCGGCACTTTGAGCCTGAATGGTTAAAGCAGGCATTGAAAAAAGGAAGAAAAAAAGAAGAATTTTACTTAGATGAGAATTATATTGACCCCTATAAATGGGCTTTATTGATGTTATGGTTGAATACATATTGTACAAATTTTCTGTTCTCCATTTAGTACGGAAAACCAAGTGATACTTAAGAATGGAGTTTTGCCCATTCATGTGTTTATTAATAAATAGAATTGCATTCTGTTATAAGATTACAACAGATACACACTTAATTAAACAAGTATCATATAAGATAAGTACAATGTAAAACACAGAGATCCGGGACGGTTCTGTTTATAGCAAAATATTCAGGCAGGAACTTCTTATCAGAAATAGGGAAAATCTGATGTTTTATGGCAAAATATGCTATGGGTAAAATTACATCCTTAAAACTCAATTGATTATCTGAAGCTTCAGGATGCCTATCAGCCTCATCAATTTTCAAAACCTTTATTTCATCCTTGCAGCAATCGTTTTTGGATTCTTTTTCCTTACTGCAATTTCCACATCTTTCCAGATCCTTTTCATTTAATTTCCAATCCACCAGCGTGCCTGTACAATAATGCATGTACACGGTGGCGCCTGTTGTTGAAAACATATAGGCCATTGATGCTATAAGAAAAATAAACTTTTTCATTATTGAAGTGAAGGTAACAAAAGATTTTCCAATTGAATTCCTTATTTAATTTTTACACACGGATCCTTATTTATTCTTTAACATATCCTTTTAGCCATTTTTACATCTTTCCAGGATATAACCGCAGAAATATTTCAACGCCCATTGGGTTTTTGCCATAATAACTGTCAAGATCTTTATGTGATTTATAAAACATAAATTGTCCGCCACCTGCCACATGCGATTTTCCAATTTTAAAAAGGTCATAATTTAATCCGAGAGTCAAGGCATTCACAGAGAAAAGTCTATCATGATATGCGGCTTCATCCAGAACAAGCTCTTCGCCGCTTTTTTCTGCAAAATCATAGCGGCCATATAAAGCCGTTTTTCCGGATTTCCATTCTCCTTCTAATAAAAAAGCATTGGAAGCAGTTCCGTGATCAATGGCATTTAACCCCCAAACGGCTGTCGCATTAAAGGAGCTTTTAGCATTTACAGGTACGCTATAGATCGCCGAAGCCGTTGTCCGGTTTACATTTCCTGAATGTAATGTTTCGGGTTCCTTTATGAATGCATGAGAAACCTGAAGTGCCCAATTATCCGAAGGATTAAAAGACAACCTCCCACTGTAAGAATCGAAACGAGGCTTATCAAAATTATACCTGTTTTCATTTGGCTCTTTACCGGTGAATGAACTTCCCTCAATTTTAAATTTCCCAAGGCGAACACCCAGGGTTGCAACTCCAAAGGTAACGTGTGTCGCATCTATCCAATGATGGGAGATTGGCGCATCCGGATTAGCCAAGGCTGAAGGCCGGTGCATAAATGCTACCGGACCAAGAGCTGGCTCACCGGGATAACCGAGGTATAGAAAAACATCTAATTTCTTTGATAATTCCTGAGAATAACCCACTGAGAGCTCAGAAAATAAATCATGCGGATGTTGCTGATCTATGAGAGGTTTTCCTTTCCAGGTTTCACCGGATTGAAATAACAGAGGATACCCTTCGCCTCCCACAGTTAAAGGATCTAGAGAAATCATGGTACTAAAATGAAATAATCCCTTTTTCCCAATTTCCCGTTGGCCCATAAACATTAGCCAATTGGGCGCATCAAATTTATCATCACCTCTTTTTCCCTCATTACTAAAATTCTGATTTGTATAGCGCAAAAATAAATTACCATGCAACATATACATCCATTTATCAGAATGAAACATATACCCTTCCATAGGAGATGCATCCGGCAACCATCCTGTACCTGATCCATTCCGATTCATAGGAAGATTTTTGGAAAAAGAAGAAGCCATCATCGTATGATGGTGGACCATTGTATCAGGTTTTTGCAACGGATTATCTGCTATCATTCCCATTTTATGCCTTCCCGAATCCACTGAAGAGTGCACTTTCACTTGCCCAAAGGCAGCCGCAACACCCGAAATAAATATTAGAGTTAAAATACTTTCTTTCATAACGATTCTAAATTAAAATGAGAATTAGGGTTCGATCTTTAAAAAAGTCCTCTAATGTATTTGGATCATAAAACGACCATTTAATTCAACATTAATTTAAAGCCTCAGCCTTATACCCGGCCTCTTCTACCGCTGTGACAACATCGGCTACTTCCAAGTTTTCATTCGTAACCGTAAGCAATTTCATTGCACCCGTAGTATCCACACTCCATTTTCCTTCGCCAATTTTTTCATTTAATACCGGTGTTACTTTAGCGATACACGCTCCACACATAATATTTGTTTTCAGTTTCATTTTTATTTTTTTTTTAAAAGTTATTTGTTTTTTATTATATTTTTTTTCCTTTCAAACGTAAGCTATTACTTACCACGCTAACAGAGCTAAAAGCCATAGCTGCACCAGCGATCATGGGATTCAATAAAAATCCATTAATTGGATATAACAGCCCCGCAGCAATTGGTATGCCGATCAGGTTGTAAAAAAATGCCAAGAATAAATTTTGTCTGATAGTACTTACAGTGAACCGGGAAAGTTTAATCGCTTTGGGAATCTTAGCCAGATCTGACGAAATAATAGTCATCTTAGCTACATCCATCGCAATATCACTTCCATGGCCCATGGCAATACTCACATCAGCCTGAGCTAAAGCATTGCTATCGTTTATCCCATCTCCTACCATTGCTACAACTTTCCCTTCTGCCTGTAATTCTTTTACAAAATCTGCTTTATCTGCAGGCAATACTTCTGCTTTGTAATTTTCAATTCCTACCTGGCTTGCAATTGCTTTTGCTGTTGCAGCATTATCTCCTGTAAGCATATATATTTCCAAACCTTCTTTTTGCAGTTGTTTGATCGCCTTTTGAGAAGTTGATTTAATTTTATCTTCAACTGCAATCATTGCCAGAGCTTCTGATTTGTTCGCGAAAAACACCACTGTTTTCGCCTGTTTTAGCCATTCATCCATTTTTTCCTTAAACTGAACATTGACAACAATTTCATTGCTTTTTAAAAGTGCAAAATTTCCTACATAAAAAAGTTCCTTTTTAATAATAGCACTTGCACCCGATCCCGTAATGCTTTGAAAATCTTTTACAGGTAAAAATTATCTTCTCCTAAAAACTGTACTACAGAATCTGCTAAAGGATGCTCTGATTGATTTTCCAGAGAGGCCAGATGGCGGGAATAACCTGAATCATCATTGAGCCACATAATATCTGTTACTACAGGTTTTCCTTCAGTAATGGTACCGGTTTTATCCAAAATAATTGCATTCACTTTTTTTGCTAATTCCAAACTTTCTGCATCTTTAATTAATATTCCATTCTCCGCTCCTTTTCCGATTCCGGCCATAATTGCTGTAG
>JBDSBN010000010.1:0-5972 GCA_039921585.1 Ginsengibacter sp.
TGCTAAAATTTGGAAATACTAAATAACTCCAAATGTTAAACACGAATTTTAGGCACAAAGTGCACGATTTTTTCAACTCCGAACTCCATCTTCTGTTTACCGGGAGGTTATTTTTCTCAAAACACAGGCAGCGGCTTGTCGGCATAGTACAAAGCTGCTGATTACATTTAAATTTTGCCAACATCATTTAACGGAATTAAAAAAACGATCGTTCGTAACATGCACGTGCCGTTTGTGATGGCAGCTGAAGCAATACTTTTTATTTATTTTTTATATCATTGAGTTTGATTTCTGATAGTAGCGCTAACATGCCTCCTGCAGATATTTTATCTAATTTTTCAATTTTGCTTGTTCTAACATAGAGTTTCCCTTCTATGCTGGCAGACAAATAACCCCTCCTCTTTCGTTCACTATCAGCATCGGTTCAGGCTGACAGGTTTCTTTTCTGATTTTGTTCGTAATTTAATCTTTGGTAACTTTATTAAGCAAACGTTCGGGCTGAAGAATATATGTTTCCCCGCCATCGCCGAGCCCCGAATAATATAGTAAGCGACCCTTTGGACCCACACCAATAGTTTGGGAGTTATGACACTTAAACATAACAGACATGAAACATTCAGGGCTTTCACCACCAAAAAAAGTTCGTCATTGTAATGAATTAGGTATAAACCATTTTCTTCATCATTTAAAAAAAATACAAATGAGAAAGTATTTCCTGATGTTCCTGCTTATTCCTTTATTAGGAATAGGTCAGACGAAAACTGTTCTTACTTCTAACCGTTTATTTGCAAAAAATGATAAGGCTTCCGAATTTGAAAAAGCGCTTGCCAGGCATGCTCAGACATATCACACCGGCGATGTAAAGTGGCGGGTATGGAGTATTGAATCCGGTCCGGATGCCGGTGGATACATGGTTACGGAAGGCCCTAGTAGTTGGGATATTTTAGATAGCCGTGGCGACATTAGCCCCGAACACACAGCCGATTGGGAAAAAAATGTATTGCCACTTACTACAGGTCAGAGTCAAAGCGCTTACTATGATTTCCAGGCCGATCTAGGCACTGTACAACTTACTGATTATGCAGATAAGATTGTTATCAATCACATGACTGCAAAGCCCGGTAAGGTCGTTAATGTACAAGACCTCATTAAGAGGCTCAAAAAAGTTTGGGAAGCCGGTAAAGAATCTGTAGCAGTTTATTCATCAGCCTTTTCCGGAGAGCCTGGCTACATTACAGTAACACGTTTACGGGATGGTTTAAAAGAATTAGCAGGTAATTATCGTAAACCATTGCCGGAAAGGTATAATGATGTTTATGGTGGAGGATCATTTGATACCTGGTTGAAAGATTATTCTGATGCAGTGCAATACCGCTGGTCTGAATTACTTATCTATAAGCCCAAATTGAGTTCAAAATAATTTCTGCCGAATTGAATACCGTCTCAAGCCTCCTTTAGAAATGCCAGACGGTATTTTGTTTACACCTTATGGATCCCAGCACAGCAAGTTCCCGGTCTTGCCTGCAATGCTATCCGACATTCCTTACATTCATCAAAATACAAAAAAAGCACCATGACAGGTAACAAAACAATTTTTGTAACGGGTGGAACCGGTAATCAGGGTGGTGCGGTTGCAAGAAGTTTATTGCAGCAAGGTTTTGCGGTAAAAGTGCTTACAAGAAACATCAATTCAACCAAAGCACAAAATTTAAAAGCTCTGGACATTGAACTGGTAAAAGGTGATTTAAATAACGCCGCTTCTTACCGGGAGCATTTGAAAGATATACATGGAATATTCAGCGTTCAAACTTTTGAAAATGGAGTTGAAGAAGAAATCAACCAGGGAATAAAATTAGCTACACTTGCGAAAGAGCTTGGTGTAGAGCATTTTTTATATTCTTCTGTAGTTGGAGCCGATTTAAATACCAACGTTCCTCATATTGAAAGTAAATTCAAAATTGAAACCTACATTAAACAAATTGGGTTGCCTTTTACTATTATCAGACCCACGTCACTGTATGAAAACTTTTTAATACCACAGGTAAGAAAGGGAATATTAAAAGGAAAATTGGTGCAACCAATAAACAGAGATACCATACAACAATATGTAGCAACAGAAGATATTGGGAAAGCCGCTGCAAAAATATTTCAGAATAGCGATGTGTATTTATATAGAACATTACCCCTGGCAACCGAACAATTGAGCACCGGGGAAGTAGCGGATATATTTTCTGATGTGCTGAACAGAAAAGTAGTCTATCAAAAATTACCTGTGCTAATAACAAGATTATTCCTCGGGAAAAATTTATATAAAATGTTTAAATGGATAAATGAAAAAAGTTCTTTCCAAAAAGAAGATTTGGAGTTAACACATAAAGAATTTCCAAACCTGCTAAGTCTTAAAAGCTGGATAGAAATGAATTTCAAAGTATAATTTCAAAAAAATATAATGGAATTAATCATCTATGGCGTTTATACATTTCTTGCTGCATACAATGCTGGCAACATGGTTTGTTTACAAATTCAGCATTATGGCATTTACACTTTTGTAGGCAAAGAAAATTTCAAAACGTACATGATTGCCAATAATAAGGCAGCGTTCATTCCGGCAGTTTTGCCCGGCATGCTCATGCTTATTTTAAGTATTGTTTTAATGTTTATCCGCCCGGCTTTTATGACAACTAATGTAGCAATTTTCTCCTTAGCTTTAAACATCATAGCATTTATTTCAACCGTTAAATGGCAACGAAAACTTCAATCGGATATGGCAAGTACAGGATATGACGAAGCAAAAATTAAATTGTTGCTATCAACCAATTTGATAAGAACAATTGCTTTTGTCCTTCTTGGCATTTTGACCATTTCCATTTTAGTAATGGCAGTAAAATGACGAAGAAGCACATGCAGGCAACAAAAGTAGTTGCAAAAGCAGGGCTTTGCAATGTAATCAGCTATGTGCAGGTATCAGTAGCGGTTTGGAAAGGCAGTTATAAATTTGGCTTTTAGTTGTTAACTTCAACTTTAGTTTTTCAATCAGCATTTGTTCCGGGCAAACGAGCAATGAATTCCCTGCCTTCGGCAAATACTCAAACGTTTTGCATCATTTTAAAAGACCTACTATGCGAAAAGTAATATTAGGAGTTGCAGTTAGCTTAGACAGTTTTATTGAAGGACCTAAAGGTGAGTATGATTGGTGCTTTACTGACCAAGATTATGGACTTTCTAACTTCTTTAAACGGGTTGACACAGCATTTATTGGTAGAAAAACTTACGAAATGACCTTATCAATGAATGATAGTAATAACATTGGTTTTCCAAAATTGAAAAAGTATATTTTTTCAACCACACTTGACAAAGTAAAAGAAGGAGCCACATTAATAAAAGGCGACATAAAAAATGAAGTTGAAAAAATTAAGAACGAAAAAGGAAAAGATATTTGGCTTTTTGGTTGCGCAGGACTAACCACATCATTACTGAACTTAGGATTAGTTGATGAATTATCATTAGCTGTTCATCCAATTTTGCTTGGAAGTGGCAAGCCTTTATTCAGTAACATTAAAGACAGAATTAAACTTATACTGGTTGATACAAAAACATATACAACAGGTTTGGTGTCTTTAACTTACAACGTTGGACAGAAGTAACGATTTACAATTGTATAAGAAAAATTTAAATTGCATCATCTGCGACAGAGAAAAACGAACGCACAACATTAAGAACAATAGCCGTAGGACCCCCTTTTGGCGCAAGGTTGTCGTTTGTGTTTCAACATAATCCTCCGCTTGTGCTGATGTTTAAAAGAGAATTATATATTTACTTATGAGCCTAAAATATACAATTCATGATCAGGATAAACCTTGGCACAGTGCCCGACTAAATTATTCAGTCAGGGATAATTTGGTTGTGCGAAGGAGCCGGCAAGAAAAAGAGCAATCGTACCAATTGGTGCATTTTAGTTAGTAATGATGAATGGCAAAAAGAGACTCTTGCGCCAACGAAAATAGAAACTTGCGCAGGTAGGGAATCAGGTCGCAACCTGTCCTGCCTGCATCATCCCCGTTTTTTTATTTTCTTTTTCTTCCATAGGAACAATTTGTGGGTAGCTATTCAGTGGGATTGTTGAACTCGTTCCGTAGGAACGTTTCGTGCTCAATAGAGTCTCCGTCTCGTTTCCCCCGGTTGGCGCAAGGTTGTCGTTTGGTTTTAGCGCAAGCGTCCGCTTGTGCTGCTATTTAAAAGAGAATGATCTATTTACTTATGAACCGAAAATATACAATTCATGATCAGGATAAACTTTACTACAAAAAAAAGTATGATGAGATGTTTGTAATGCTATCAAAAACTTTCTTCCGGAAGATTTATAAATATTAATGGTATTATTTTTTATATTAAGTTGCAAAAAAAATTACCAATACTATTGAATGCAGCCAGTCAAATATGGGATAATTTAAAAAGCGGAAATAAATCTGCACTCAAGGAGTTATATGATCTGTACCGGACTGACCTGGTTCGTTATGGAAATAAAATAAATCCGGACGAACAGTTGATTGAAGATGCCATTCAGGAAACATTTATTTCTATCTGGAAATACAGGAATTCAGTTTCTATGCCGCTATCTGTAAAGAATTATATGATTAAAGCTTTCAGGAATCATTTGATTAATATAATCCAGAGCAGGTCCAATACGACTTATACTGAAGAATCAATCCATTTTTCATTTGAGATTGGTTTCGATGATAAAATAATTGAAAATGAAGATGCAGGTATATTATCTGCCAAAATAAATTCTGCTATTACCAAACTCAGCAACCGGCAAAGAGAAATTATTTACTATCGCTTTTATGAAAACCTGTCTTTCGAGGAAATTGGTGAATTAATGGAGATGCAAACCAGGGCAACATATAAGTTAATGGCAAGAGCTATTTCTTCGCTCAAAGACATCCTTGGAAAGAATGTTTTTAACCTCCTTTTTTTATAGTTTGATCTGGATTCCGGATCAATGTTTTCTTCAAAAATCTCTTGCAAAGGATCAACGATGTTTTTTAACAATAAAAAAAGTTAAAAAAATATGGGGCACTTTTCCATTCCTTACTTCTCTTATGTGTATAGAAAGGAAATTATATGCTTCAAAAAGAGAAATTTAAAAACTACACTGCAATCCAATTAGCAACTGATGTTGATTTTGTTTCCTGGGTAAAATGGCCCGATGAAGCCAGTAATTTATTCTGGAAAGAATTCATCAAAAAATATCCTTATCAGGAAGCTGCTGTATTAAAAGCAAGAGGTATTATTGACAAAATGCACATTGTTCAACCTGCTTTGAACGAGACTGCATCAGAAAACACCTGGCAGGAAATTGTGCATAAAATAGAAGCCGAAAACGCAAAGAAATATCCACTTTCTATTTCTATTTATAAAAAATGGATGGCTGCCGCTGACGTAATTCTCTTTATGATGGGCGGTGCTGCTTATTTCCTGCTACAAAATTCAACTGCCGATAAACTTGTTAGAAATTCACTGGTGATTCCGACAAATGATATTGCACCCGGAGGAAATGTGGCAACACTTACTCTGTCAGATGGATCAACTATTAGTCTTGACAGTGCAAATATCGGATCCCTTGCTCAGCAAGGCCTGTCAACAATTATTAAGTTGAATGATGGTCAGTTAGCTTATAAAGGAACTGCACACAATGCTGCTTCGAAAGAAATTCAATATAATACGGTAACTACTCCACGAGGAGGACAATATCAATTAGTATTAGCCGACGGTTCAAAAGTATGGTTGAATGCTGCTTCATCTATTCGGTTCCCGGCCGCTTTTACCGGTGATCAAAGAAATGTGGAAATAACCGGGGAAGTATATTTTGAAGTGGCCCACAATGCAACGAAGCCATTTATAGTGAAAGCAAATGCGGTGGATATAAAAGTTCTGGGAACCAGTTTTAACGTGAATGCTTATGAGGATGAAAA
>JBDSBN010000011.1:0-3082 GCA_039921585.1 Ginsengibacter sp.
ATCTACTTCTAGAAAAATGTAAAAAATCGAATCATTACAATACTGAAAAAAAATTAGCCGTAATTTTGCAGCCATATTAATTCGAATTATGAAAATGACATCTCCATCAAGATATTTAATTACCGCAGCCCTGCCTTATGCCAATGGTCAACTTCATATTGGTCACCTGGCAGGTTGTTATATTCCTGCAGATATTTATGCCCGTTATTTAAGATCCAAAAAAGTGGATGTGAAATTTGTGGGAGGAAGTGATGAGCATGGTGTTCCTATTACCATACGGGCAATGAAAGAGAATAAAACCCCGCAGGAAGTAGTGGATCATTTCCATGGCATAATTAAAAGCAGTTTTGAACAGATGGGCGTTTCTTTTGATATTTATTCCCGCACTTCGAATGAGGTGCATCACAAAACCGCAAGTGATTTTTTCCTTCAATTATACGAAAAGGGGCTGTTTGAGGAAAAAGAAACGGAGCAATATTTTGATGAAGAAAAGCAAACTTTTTTAGCGGACCGCTACATTACGGGCACCTGTCCCGTTTGTGATAATCCAAATGCTTACGGTGACCAATGTGAAAAATGTGGTTCATCCCTAAGTCCGGAACAGCTCATCAATCCAAAGAGTACTTTAAGCGATGCAATACCCATAAAAAAGAAAACGAAACACTGGTATTTCCCCTTGCAGGATTATGAATCATTTCTGCAGGAGTGGCTTATCGAGGGTCATAAAGAATGGAAAACAAATGTATATGGACAGTGTAAAAGCTGGCTGGATAAAGGGTTGCAGCCAAGGGCCATGACGCGCGATAGTAATTGGGGAATCAAAGTGCCGATAAAAGATGCCGAAGGAAAAGTTCTCTATGTTTGGTTTGATGCACCTATAGGATATATTTCTGCTACAAAGGAATTAACTCCGGATTGGGCAGATTATTGGTGTAAAGAAGATACCAAACTGGTCCATTTTATCGGCAAGGATAATATTGTGTTTCACTGTATTATTTTTCCGGCAATGTTGAAGGCTCATGGTGGTTTTGTACTTCAGGATAATGTTCCGGCCAATGAGTTTTTAAATATTGAAGGTGATAAAGTTTCAACCAGCCGCAACTGGGCAGTATGGGTGGATGAATACCTGAAAGATTTCCCTGATCAACAGGATGTACTGCGGTATGTATTATGCGCGAATGCACCCGAAACGAAAGACAATGATTTTACCTGGAAAGATTTTCAGGATCGGAACAATAGCGAACTGGTTTCCATTTTTGGGAATTTCGTAAACCGCACTTTTGTGCTGATGCATAAATTATGTAAATGAAAAGTGCCTCCTTTGCACCAGGATGTTCTGGACGAGGCAGATCAAAATATGGTGAATGAATTTGCGGCAGCAAAGAAACGGATTGAGCATTTAATTGAGCATTTTAAATTCAGAGACGCCCTTTTTGAAATCATAGACCTATCCCGGAAAGGAAATAAATACATGCAGGATAAACAACCCTGGATAGTGGTAAAGCAGGTAGATGAAAATGGGGAAGTCACAGAATCTGCTCAAAAACTGATTGATAACTGCATCCATATCTGTCTGCAATTATGTGCCAACCTGGCCATATTTATTAATCCCTTTCTCCCGTTCACCGCTAAGAAAATGATTCACATGATGAAGGTGATGGAAAAAATGCTGGATTGGGAAAATGGAGGCAAATTAAAATTATTAAGCACAGGGTACTCTTTGAGGCCACCTCAGTTATTGTTTCGGAAAATCGAGGATAGTGAGATTGCTTTTCAAATTGAAAAATTAAAAGCCGGCCTGATAAAGCCTGCGAAAAATGAGAACATGGGAGAAATTAAAATATCCACCAATCAGGTAGAAGGTGAAGTAACCGATGTGAAGGCAGAAGTGGTTATTAAGCCGGAAATAAACTTTGATGATTTCGCGAAAATAGACCTGAAAGTAGGGACAGTTTTATCCGCAGAAAAAGTGCAGAAAGCCGACAAGCTTTTAAAGCTGGAAGTGGATCTGGGATTTGAAAAAAGAACGATTGTTTCAGGCATCGCGCAGCATTTTGCCCCGGAAGCCATCATTGGTAAACAAGTAGTGGTGGTCGCAAATCTTGCTCCCCGCAAAATGCGTGGAATAGAAAGTAATGGTATGATCCTGATGTCAGAAAATGCCGAAGGGAAATTACAATTTGTAAATCCGGATACGGTTGTTGAAAATGGCAGCGGTGTAAGCTGATTCACAAAGTATATATTTAAATTTAGCGGCAAAAAACTTTGCTGAATTGGGATGATTGGATCATTCAGAATGAATGTAATTATAAATAGTAGATCAATACTCGATAATTACCTCGTCTATGCAGGAAACGGATGATATAGGAGGAAGTGTTTGATGCCTGATACTAATTTTATTATTCAGTGAATGGTGCTCCATTTGGATTATTTGATAGTCTGTTTACCAACAAAACATTGAATTTTGACGGGAGGAATTCTATGAGAGAATCGTTCGTTACTAACCATAAATAAATCTATATAAAGGGACTGCAACATTTTCCGTTGCAGTTTCTTTATTCGAATAAAAGCGGGATTGTTTTTAGTCTTGTCTTTTCCATAATTATTTTTTAAGTATTCCTAAATTGCTTAATTTAGTCGCTAATAGTTGTTTAACTAACTAATTTAATTTATGATGCACAAAAGAACAATCAGTAGAGTAGCCGTTTTGGGAAGTGGGGTAATGGGTAGCCGTATTGCGGCCCATTTTGCAGGCACAGGACTCCAGGTTTTATTGCTTGATATGGCTCCAAAAGAACTGAATGAAGCAGAAACTAAGAAGGGATTATCCCTTGATAAACCGGCAGTTAAAAACCGGATAGTGAATGAGGCATTAGCTGCTGCTTTAAAATCATCCCCATCGCCAATATTTACGAAGGATGCGGTCAAAAATATTACTACCGGTAATTTTGATGATCATATTAAGGATATTGCAAATTGTGATTGTATCATTGAGGTAGTTGTAGAACGTTTGGATATCAAAAAGATAATTTTTGATCAGGTAGAACAATTCCGCAAGCCCGGAACACTCGTTACCTCCAAT
>JBDSBN010000012.1:0-10501 GCA_039921585.1 Ginsengibacter sp.
AACAATTCACTTCCTGCAAGTTCTTTTGAAAGAGTACCACAGTCCATAGCAATGAACGGTTTCCCTTTTCTTTTGCTGCTCTCATGAATAGTTTTGGCGATAACTTCTTTACCCGTACCACTTTCCCCATAAAGAATAATACTATAATTCGTTTGGGCTACAATTTCAATTTGCTTATATAATTTAGAAGTTTCTCCATCTTGTCCTACAAGATATTCCTTGTCATTTGGGGAAACAACATATGATTTTTTAGGTTTAACAACTGTCGATGTATTGGAACTTGTAGAAGTTCCAACAGGATCGATTTCTGATATTACCCCAATTTGTTCTCTTTGAGGTGCTTTTAGTGCTTTTTCAATTACGTTGATGACCTCATCCGGAATTAATGGTTTTGTGATATAATCAAAAGCACCTAGTTTAATCACATCTACTGCGATTTTGATATCCGAGTATCCGGTGATTATAATGACAATCGTCTTTGGTCGGGTCTCTTTTATTTTTACAAGAATGTCCTTGCCTTCTTTGTCTCCGAGTCTGAAATCACAGAGGACAATGTCAAAATATTCTTCATTGAATTTGGCTAAGCCTTTATTGCCATTATATGCAACCTCAGTCTGGTACCCTTTCTTCTCTAAAAAGCGGCTTAAAAGAGCGCACATATCCAAATCATCGTCAATTATTAATATCTTCTTTTTCATTGTTTCAGTAAACTTAAAATATTTTCAAAGTTAAGGTAAATCTTTATTTTTCAAATACGGCGCACTCACCGGTTTTTCTTCCAATTTAACCCATTCAGCAAAATCATTCGGAGTTATTTTACCACCGTACAAGTTAGCATATACTTTGGTAAATTCCGCTCCAAGGTAAAGAATTACTGAACAATAATAAACCCAAAGCATAAATATTATAATAGATCCAGCCGCACCATATAAGGAAGCCAAATTGCTCCTTCCTAAATAAAAGCCGATTCCTAATTTACCCAATATAAAAAAAACTGCGGTAAAAAGGCCTCCGATTATAACATCTTTCCATTTTATTTTTGCATCAGGCAGCATCTTAAACAGTAAAGAAAATAAAAATGCAGAAATGAGAAATGATAAAGTGTCATTGATGATCTCAATCAGGTATACACTGTAATTCTCAAAATATCTTCCGATAAACCGACCAAATGCTGCTATTACGGCATTTAAGAGCAATGAAATGCTCATGATAATTCCAATACTTATAATAAGTGAAAATGAAATAAGTCTGGTGAGAATGAGTTTCCACCAAACTCTTTTTGGTTTGATTTTTAATCCCCAAATTTTATTCAATGAATCCTGTATTTCTCCAAAAATGGTTGTTGCAGCGATGAATAATAAAACGACACTTCCCACACTTGCAGCGAAACTATTTCCTGTAAGATGAATACTGCGAATCATATTTTGAATCTGTAAGGCAGCAACTGCCCCAATCAGTCCATTTAATTCTTTGAAGATTTGCCCTTGAATTGCTTCCTTTCCAAAAAGAACGCCTGAGAGACTAATAATAATTAATAAAATTGGTGCTACGGAAAAGACGGTGTAATAGGCGAGGGATGCACTGTATTTTAATATATTGTCAGCGGAAAATTCGCGAAAAACTTCTTTGATATATCGGAATATATTCTTCAACTGGTATTTTCTTTTCAGAAGGATGTGTTTTGATGCGTAAAATTAAGTATAATACTTTGCTTCTAATTGTCTTTGTTCTTTTATCGTTTTTAATATAGTACAAAAATGTTTTGAGGAGTTTCCAAGGTCAGAATTAGAACTGGCAGCAAACACTTGTAATTTAAATAAAGTTTAATGTTAATTTTTTTCCAAAAACTGCATTCAATTGATGTGGAGTGGCTATTAGACGGGTATCCTCCCTTAAATTGCAATTAAAGTCCGGGGAATAAATTGTTTCAAAAACCTCCCACATTTAAAAATAAAATTTATGAAAAAGAATCTTCTTTTAATATTGATATCAACTTCTGTTCTTTCTGTTCTTTTTTTCTCTTGTAAAAAAGATAAAATCGAAGGAGGAGGTGCCGTGATAACAGAACAACGTAACCTTGAAAACTTTTACAATGTTTCGGTTTTTGGTTCCACAAATGTGTTTATCACTTACGGCAGCACCTTTGAAGTAAAGGTGAAGGCTTATGAGAATTTGATTCATTCTTTGGAGACCAAAATCCAGAATGGAACATTACTCATCGCTTTCAAAACGAATATCCGAAATGACAATTCGGAAGTATATATTACAATGCCTGTTTTAAACAGTGTGGCTACAAGTGGAAGTGGAAATATTGACACCAAAGGGAATTTTTTGGGAATGGATTATTTTTAAGCTACCACCACCGGATCAGGTTTGATTACCATTGAAAAAGGGAGTGCTAAAAATTATAAAATCATGATTGATGGCAGCGGTGATGTAAAAAGTTTTGGTCTGCAATCAGAGCAGGCAACTATTACTGCTTCGGGCTCAGGCGATGCCGAATTGACCGTGAGTAAAAGTTTGAAAGCTACCCTTACAGGTAGCGGAAATGTTTATTATAAAGGAAATGCTGTGGTAGATGCTAATACAAAAGGAAGTGGCAAGGTGATTAAACAATAAATGGTCAATTTTTTCCCGGATGCCCAATAGTATCAGGCATTCATGGCAATGGTCAGTAAGAGAACAGATTCTTTGATTGCAGAAACTTCATGAGGAACCCCCGCATGTAACGCAATAACCTGACCTTGCTTCATGTTGATTTTTTGATGGTCTGTGGCAAAATCGATTTCGCCATTTAATACCTGAACGTTTAAAGTTCCATTCGCTGTATGTCTTTCGAGCACGGCATTTTTATGTAAGGCGATTAAAACCATGCTCATCGCATCTGTTTTAAAAACGGTTATGGCATTCCGGTCTTTTTCCTTCCAGGCTTTTTCACTTTTAATGGTTTTAGAATACTCGTTTAAATCCATATGCACAAGAGGTGCATCAAGAATGCGCTCGCCATCAGGCCTTAAATCTGTTGAGTCGTTGTATTTGATATTTTTCTTCTTGTCCATTATTCTGTATAATTAGTTGTTTTTATTGCTTAGTGCTTTCTCTTTGTGCACGGCTATGTGGTCAGATTTGTCACTTTTAATTTCATATTGCGGATCATCTTTTTTAGCGTGATGAGTATATCCCTTGTAATTAAAATCTTCCGTGTGAATCTGAATGATTTTTCCAGATACATGACCTGCTTCTGAATTCCATGTGACTTTATCTCCTACTTTAAATTTGTTTGCCATAGTAGAACTTTTTATATTCTTATCAAAAACTGAACCCTAATTCTCCAGCTGATAATTAACCGAACACATGGAAAAGATGATAAAAAAAACAGGTACTGCCGAATTTTTATTATCAGGGAAATTTAATTCTCTATCGATTTCTTGTAATAGCTTAACATTTACCGAATAAATTATTGAGGATATTTTTGAAAAAGCCGAAACATTTCCGGCATGAGATAAATCAGCATTTAAAAATTACTTTTGCAAAAGAAAGTTTTTCTATATTAAGTCATTAAATGGTTATTTTAAGCCGAAAAAATATTATTCTAAACCATCAAATTTAATTTATCAAATGGAATCGATCGAACAGTTAGGAATTAATACAGTGCGCGTTTTATCTGCGGATGCCGTTCAGAAAGCAAATTCGGGACATCCCGGTACTCCTATGGGGTTGGCTGCTATTGGGCATGTGCTTTGGACCCGATTTATGAATTATAATCCAAAAGATCCGCATTGGCCAAACAGAGATAGATTTATTCTTTCTTGCGGTCATGCCTGTATGTTGCAATATAGCTATCTCTACCTGACGGGTTACGATCTTACCCTGGATGATATCAAAAATTTCCGCCAATTGCATAGCAAAACTGCCGGCCATCCGGAATATGGTTTGCTCGATGGAATTGAGGTTACAACAGGTCCATTAGGGCAGGGGTTTGCAAACGGGGTGGGCATGGGCATTGCGCAGCAATATCTGGCACACCGGTATAATAAACCTGACTTTAAATTATTTGATTACTCTATCTACACAATTTGTAGTGATGGAGATATTATGGAAGGTGTCGCTTCCGAAGCAGCTTCTTTGGCTGGACATCTTAAGTTAGGACATCTGATTTATTTATATGATGATAATAAAATCACCATTGAAGGGGATACGTCCCTCGCATTTAATGAAGATGTTACTCAACGTTTCCAGGGTTATGGCTGGCATGTTCAATCTGTAGATGATGGAAATGATATTGAAGCGATTTCCACAGCAATTGAAAATGCAAAAAAAGAAACCGGTCGTCCATCTCTGATCAGGGTTCGCACACAGATTGGGTTTGGTAGTCCAAATAAGGTGGATACCGCTGCCGCCCATGGTGCGCCGTTAGGTAAGGATGAAGTACGTCTGGTAAAAGAAGGTTTTGGATTTGATCCTGATAAAAGTTTTATTGTTTCTGATGAAGTATTAAAATATTACAGAGATAAAGGCGTAGAAAGAGCAGAGAAAGAAACGGGCTGGAAGGAATTATTTGAAAAATACAAAGCAAAATATCCGAAAGAAGCGGCAGAATATGAAGCAGCGAGAAAGGGCGATTTGCCTCAAGGTTGGGATCAGGATTTACCGGTAATAGCTCCTGCCGAGAAAGGGATGTCTACTCGCAGTGCCTCAGGTACAATGTTAAATGCAATTGCAGATAAGCTACCTATGTTAATTGGTGGCTCTGCTGATTTGGCACCTTCAAATAATACAGAATTAAAGGGTTATGAGTCATTTACAAATGTGAATCATAGCGGCAGAAACTTCCACTTTGGAATTCGCGAGCATGCTATGGGAGCGGTTTTGAATGGTATGGCCATCACTCCGGGAATTATCCCTTATGGGGCAACTTTTTTAATTTTTTCTGATTATATGCGTCCTCCCATCCGGTTGGCAGCTATTATGAATATCCGTCCAATATTTATTTATTCTCATGATAGTATTGGCTTGGGTGAAGATGGTACCACGCACCAGCCTGTGGAGCAATTACTCGGTTTAAGATCTGTTCCGAATTTAATGGTCATTCGTCCGGCAGATGCAAATGAAACAGTTCATGCATGGCGTGTTGGTCTGGAGCACAAGAGTGGTCCTGTTTCCATCATTTTAAGTCGTCAAAATTTGCCGGTTATAGATCAGGAAAAATATGCTAAAGCAAATAATGTTGAACGTGGGGCATACATTTTGTCGGATTGTGAGGGCACAGCCGCTGCTATTCTAATGGGAAGTGGCAGTGAAGTGCATTTGCTTCTGGAAGCTCAGGAAAAGCTAAAGAAAGAATCCATTCATGTGCGTGTAGTTAGTTTCCCAAGTTGGGACCTTTTTGAAAAGCAGGATGCAAATTACAAGGAAAGTGTTTTCCCGAAAAATGTGCGTAAGAGATTAGCCGTAGAAGCAGGATCTCCTCTGGGATGGTGCAAATATGTGACGGATGAAGGGGATGTGATTGGAGTGAATAAATTTGGTGAATCTGCACCCGGAGAAGTATTGATGGAAGAGTATGGCTTTAGCGTTTCAAATGTTATCGATAAAGTAAAAAAGTTACTCGGATAATTTTCTGATAATACTACCGGGCTCAAGTCCGAAGCCCGGTGGTATTTATTTAAATACTGGAGAGTGACAATCTTTTTTAACGATTAAAACAAACAGTATGAAAAAAGTATTAATTGCTCTGGACTATGATCCCTCTGCTCAATCTGTGGCAGAGTCGGGCTATCGATTAGCCAAATCCATGAATGCCCAGGTATTTCTATTACACGTAGTTTCGGATGCTACATATTATTCTTCTCTAAATTATTCTCCTATCATGGGATTTGACAGCTTTAGTAATCTGGATATCGTGCAAACAGATGCTGTCATGGAATTACAGGAAGCTGCAAAAGATTATCTGGATAAATCAAGACTGCATTTGGGCGACTCATCCATAGAGACAATCACCCGGGGAGGTGATTTCGGAGACACAATTATTGATGTTGCAACAGAAATCAATGCGGATGTAATTGTCATGGGAACCCACAGCAGGCGTGGTTTGGAAAAAATATTGATGGGAAGTGTGGCGGAAAAGGTGTTGCGGAAAAGTGCTGTTCCAATGTTTATTATTCCTACTAAAGAGATGGAAGATTAAGCTTTCAAAATGTTAACTGATTCTGAGGTTAATGTATTCATCCCGCTTTTATATGGTGAAATCCGGATAAATTCTTTTTTTACCTAAAAATGTTGTTGTGTATCTTTTTAGAGGTTTTACACTCTAAATATTGCAAACCAATAATATTTCAATTTTAAAAAGTTAAGTATGGACTATCCTGATGAAGAGCACGTAGTTAAGATACTAAATGTTCAAGACGTTACACACAATGTAAAAAGATTTACCTTATCCCGCCCTGATAATTATTTCTTCAAAGCCGGACAAGCAACAGATATTGTTATCAATAAACCTGAATGGAAAGAAGAAAGAAGGCCATTTACTTTCACAGGTCTCAATGAATGGGATAATCTGGAATTCACCATTAAGATTTATAGCGACCATCAGGGAGTCACAAATCAATTAGGGCTATTAAAAATCGGGGATGAATTAATTCTCCACGATGTATGGGGTGCCATATCCTATAAGGGAGAAGGAGTTTTTATTGCCGGTGGAGCCGGAGTTACTCCATTCATCGCCATCTTCAGGCAATTAAAAAAAGAAGGAAAAATTGGAAACAATCAACTTCTATTCTCAAACAAAAGCGTGGCAGATATTATTTTAAATGAAGAATTTCAGGAAATTCTTGGAGAAAACTTTATTAATACATTGACTGATGAAAAAGATTCCCGTTATAAGAATGGAATTATTGATGCGGATTTTTTAAAACAAACGATTAAAATTTCAGATCAATATTTTTATATCTGCGGGCCGGATCCAATGATCGAAAGTATTGCCGGCCATTTGGAAAATTTAGGCGTGAAAAAGGATAAAATTATTAAAGAGGAATTTTAGAAGGATTTTTTTTTCTGAGCCTTCAACTGATTGGAGTGAAGAGTTTTTTTGCTATATTGTTCGTGAATAAATTGAAACTTATTTTTTGAATTGGTTTTACTCTGATTTTTGAAATCAAGTGTAATCAGACTTACCAGACCTGTTTATAAGATAATGTTTCATAACCTTCTTAAAGGTTTTAATCTTAATATTTAATAATTTTCAAATTGAAGCAATATGGCAAAAGACCCCTACAAAATTAAAAAACTACTAAACACCAAAAACGGTACATTCACTCTTTACAGCCTTCCTGAACTTGAAAAACAAGGACATAAGATCAGCAAGCTTCCTTTTTCTATAAGAATATTGTTGGAAAATGCTTTGCGAAATTTTGATGATTTTTCCGTAACCAAAGAAAATATTGAAACGATTTTAAATTGGACTCCAAAAGGCTCTGATAAAGACATTCCTTTTAAGCCTGCACGGGTGCTTATGCAGTATTTTACAGGGGTGCCCGCTGTAGTGGATATAGCCTCTTTACGCGCGGAAGCTGCAAGAAAAGGAAAGAATCCGGATGCAATCAATCCATTAATACCTGTTGATCTGGTCATTGACCATTCGGTGCAGGTGGATTATTTTGGAACGGAATATTCTTACAAGAGAAATATAGAAGAAGAATATAAACGCAACCACGAGCGATATTCATTTTTAAAATGGGCCCAAAAATCATTTAATAATTTTAGTGTCGTACCTCCCGGGATGGGTATATGTCATCAGGTAAACCTGGAATATTTATCCAAAGGAGTTATTGAAAGAAATGGAGAAGTATTTCCTGATACAGTAGTAGGAACGGATAGTCATACACCGATGGTAAATGGAATAGGTGTTGTAGCTTGGGGAGTAGGAGGCATTGAGGCGGAAGCAGCTATTTTAGGGCAGCCTCTTTATTTCATTATGCCGGAAGTGATTGGGTTAAAGCTTACAGGAAAGATGCCTATAGGAACGACCGCTACTGACCTGGTATTATCCATTGCCGAACTATTAAGAAAGTATGGTGTCGTTGGTAAATTTGTAGAAGTTTTTGGGCCTGGTCTTGATTTGCTTTCTGTTCCTGATAGAGCAACCATCGGAAATATGTCGCCAGAATTTGGAAGTACCATTACTTATTTCCCAATAGACAATAAGACATTGGAGTATATGCGCCAAAGTAACCGTTCTGATGAACATATAGCATTGGTGGAGGATTACTGTAAAGCGAATATGCTATGGCGTGAGAATGAAGATAAAATTAATTATACAGACGTAGTCACGTTGGATTTATCAACTATTCAGCCAACCGTAGCCGGGCCAAAGCGGCCACAGGATAAAATTCTTCTAAAGGATTTTAAATCCAAATTCATCAAGCTGATGGATGAAAATTACGGAAGGAGATATATGGAAAAACCTGTTGAGCAACTGTCGCGTTGGTTTGCTGAAGGTGGTGGTCAGCCTGTTGATAATCCTCCGGTGCCTATGCCCGAAACAACAAAGATTGAAGAAAAGGATGAAAATGGATTGAAAAAAGTATGGATCAATCTTGGGCATGAAAAGTTTGAATTATCCGATGGTGCCGTAGCAATTGCTGCCATTACTTCCTGTACAAATACGTCAAATCCTTATGTAATGATTGGTGCAGGTTTAGTAGCACGGAAAGCGAGGGAACATGGTTTGAATATTAAACCATGGGTAAAACCTTCACTGGCGCCGGGTTCGAAAGTGGTTACGGACTATCTGGAAAAAGCAGATTTATTAAATGATTTGGAAGCACTTCAGTTTCACCTCGTTGGATATGGATGTACTTCCTGTATAGGAAACTCCGGTCCGCTTCCTCCGTATATTGCCAAAGCGGTTGATGAATATGACCTGGTGGTTGCTTCTGTTCTTTCCGGAAATAGAAACTTTGAAGCCCGGATTCACCCTCAGGTGAAAATGAACTTTTTAATGTCGCCCATGCTCGTTGTTGCCTATGCAATCGCAGGTAGAATCGATGTGGATCTGACAACGGAACCGATCAGTTATGATCCAAATTTAAAGCCTGTTTATTTGAAAGATATCTGGCCTTCCAACGAGGAAATTACAGGGATAATGGCGAAGGTGTTGACACCCGATGATTTTAAAAAGAATTATAGCGAAATATTTGAAGGGAATGAGATTTGGAGAAATTTGGAAGTGCCTGAGGATAAATTGTATGCATGGGACGAATCATCCACTTATGTGAAAGAGGTTCCATTCTTTAATAACCTGCCTGATTTGCCTGAAACTGTATCGAATATTTCAGGAGCCAGAGCTTTATTGGTATTGGGTGATAGTATTACCACAGATCATATTTCGCCTGCCGGTCAGTTCAATGAGCAATCTGCAGCCGGAAAATATCTATTGAGTAAAGGAGTGGAAAGAGCTCAATTTAATTCTTATGGTTCCCGCAGAGGAAACGATGAAGTGATGGTGCGGGGTACTTTTGCAAATGTTCGCATCAAAAATGCAATTGCTTCGAAAGAGGGTGGTTTTACTACCTATTTCCCTAAAAACGAAGAGATGTTTGTATAAGATGCAGCAATGAAGTATATGAAGGATAAAACACCCTTGATCGTGCTTGCCGGAAAGGAATACGGAAGTGGTTCGTCCAGAGACTGGGCTGCTAAAGGAACTGTTCTTTTAGGAGTAAAAGCTGTACTGGCTGAAAGCTATGAAAGAATTCACCGGAGTAATCTCGTAGGCATGGGCGTCATGCCGCTGGAATATAAAAAAGGTCAGACTGCGAAAAGCCTGGGACTCACCGGTAAAGAAATATTTAATATTACCGGACTGGAGAAAGGATTAAAACCGTTGCAGGAGGTGAATATTACCGCTCAGAGTGAAGATGGAAAAACGATTGAGTTTGATGTAATCTCCCGAATGGATTCAGCTATTGAAGTAGAATATTATCGTCACGGTGGTATCTTACAATATGTGTTAAGACAATTTTTACATAAAGAATAATCATTCTTCAGAAAACTAAATATTATTCCCTGATTAAACGCAGTGGGATAATAAAATAACACAGAGGTTCACCGGGAACACTTAGAGAACTACAGATAAGATTCTGTGAAACTCTTAAGTTCTTGTAGAACCTCTGTGTATAATAAAACGGTTTTGACCGGCCATTGAAAATGATGTTCTTATAAGTTGACATAGTTTAATCAATCAATAAATCATATTCACATGAAAGATGGTCAATTATATTTAGTCTCTTCAAAAGAGAATGCTTCTGCAAGAGCGGATGCAGCTCCTCAAAATATGGAAGCCTGGAGAAATTTTAGTCGCACCGTTTTCAAAGCCGGCGCGATGGACGAAAAAACGAAGCAATTAATTGCAGTCGCTGTAGCGCACGCTTTGCAATGTCCCTATTGTATTCGAAGTCATACGCCTTTGGCTATGAAAAAAGGAGCCACAAAAGAAGAAATT
>JBDSBN010000013.1:0-15773 GCA_039921585.1 Ginsengibacter sp.
TATGGCGATATTTATGCCACACAGAGAGATCAGGCGGCTGCAATAGTAAATCAACAAAAAGCACAATTAGCAAATGCTGCTGCATCTTTAGGCGCATTGCGTGCTCAATTGGATCAGTCAAAGAAGATATTTGATATGCAGAAGCAACTTTATGAGGATAAAGTTATTTCCAGGAATGAATTTAATACCGCCGATGCAGCTTATAAAACGGCGCTGGCAAATTTTAAAGCTGCCGAACAAGGAATTAAAGGAAGTGAAGCCTCTATTCAAAGTGCTAAAGCAGGATTGGAAAAAGCAAATAAGGATATCAGTCGTGCAACATTAGAAGCTCCAATGAATGGTATTATTTCTTTATTAAGTGTAAAAGAAGGGGAGAGAGTAGTAGGAAGTTCCATGATGGCAGGTACAGAAATGATGCGTATAGCAGACATGAGTAAAATTGAAGTAAGGGTAGATGTTGGAGAAAATGACATTCCAAAAGTTCATATAGGAGATAGCGCCATTATAGAAGTAGATGCCTTCACAAATAGAAAATTTAAAGGTGTGGTCACTCAGATTGCAACCAGTAATACAGGTGCAGCAGCCATGTCCGCTTCCAATACAAGTACGGATGTGACCAATTATAAAGTATACATTCGGATTGATCCGGATTCTTATAAAGATTTGATCGATAGTTCAGAAAAGAAAAGATTTCCTTTCCGCCCGGGAATGAATGCGAGTGCAGACATACAAACTAAAACCCATGTTGACGTTTTATCCATTCCTATAAATGCAGTGAGCACCAGGGACAAAAGTGATTCAATTAAAAAAGCAGAAGCCAAATTGGCCAGTAAAAATTTGAACTCGGGTAATTTGATTGTAAGTGGAACAGACAGTGATTTAGATGAGGTGGTTTTTGTGGTAAATGCAGCTGGCACAGTCTCTAAAAGAATTGTACGAACAAGCATTCAGGACATCAATTATATTGAAGTTATCTCCGGATTAAAAGAAGGGGAAGAAGTGGTTACAGGACCTTTTGAAGTGGTTTCTAAAACTTTAAAAGATAAGGATAAGGTGAAAGTAGTTTCAAAAGAAAATTTATTTACAAAAAAGAAATAACCCCAACAACTCAATACGATAAAAAGATTCAAACCGGTTGACTTACCATCAGCCGGTTTTTTTTATGTTGAATAAAAATTCCTAAAAATATCTTTCCGTGGCACAAACGTTTAGGGGAACATCGATTCCGCTTTTAAAATACTTTCCGGTTTGCCTGCGTCCACAAATTTTGAAAAATCATGCTCATATCCAAGAATAGTGGAAGACTTAGCTAATTCGAGGTAAATGTCCACCATGGAAAATTTTCCGGTTTGATTAATTGAAGTAAATATTTCTGGTGAAAGAATTTGAATTCCGCTAAATGCTTTCGGTACATAAGTATCTTCCTGTTTGCTGATTTTTTCCTCCCCGGTTTTCACATTTTTCCAACCGCATAACTGCTCCTTTTTATCAAATAAAAAATACCGGGAGGTATCTCTTAAGGTGACAGCAAGTGTGGCGATTGGCTTTTTTTCTATATGATAAGAAAGCATTTCCTTCAGATTCAGATCTGTTAAAATATCCACATTCATCACCAGGCATGGGGACGTATCTTTTCCCAAAAACCAAGCCGACTTTTTAATTCCACCACCGGTTTCCAGCACCTCATCGGTTTCGTCAGAAATCGTTATCTCACTTCCAAAACCCTGATTCTTTTCCAACACATTTATAATCTGATCAGCAAAATGATGAACATTGACAATTACCTCTTGGAATCCATATGATGCCAGATATTCTATATTCCTTTGTAATAATGTTTTCCCATTCACCACAGCTAATGCCTTGGGATGATTGTTAGTAAATGGCTTTAATCTGGTCCCCAATCCCGCCGCCAAAATCATTGCTTTCATTGGTAGATTTTTTTTGAAACTATTTTAGGTTTGTCAGCTTAGAGCTGAAATATTTTAACTACTATCGGTTTTTAACTCCTTCCTCTTGTTCAAAACCTTTCAATTCATGGATGCCTTGTTCAATATGGTTCAGTTCTATTTTAACTTTGAACTTATTTCTCAAATATCTTGTCAGAGACTCAGCAGCATACACACTTCTATGTTGCCCGCCGGTACAACCAAAATTGATCATCAATGAAGAAAACCCCCGTCTGATGTATTCTTCCACCGAAATATCAACAACATTATAAACGCCATTTAAAAACTCAGGCATCACCGTGCGCTGTTCTAAAAAGTCAATAACAGATTTATCTCTTCCAGTGAGCTGTTTATATTCCTCAAATCTCCCCGGATTATATATTCCTCTGCAATCGAAAACAAACCCACCTCCATTGGTGCTTTCATCCTGCGGGTATCCAGATTTTAAATAAGAAAAGCTATTTATTTTTATAACGAGCGGGCAATTCTCCTCCGCCTGCAAAGGCACAAACCGATCGACAATTTCATCTTTCACAATCAATCCTAAAACCCGTTCATATTCTGATAAAGTTCTTCCCATTGTTTTATTACTTACAAACCATTTCAGATTGGTGAGAGCCAACGGAATGCTGGTAAGAAAATGAGCTTTCCGCTCAAACAATCCCCGAAAACCATAAGCACCCAAAACCTGCATCAGCCTGATCAGTACATATCCGTTGTATTGATTTACAAATCTTTCCCGGTCTATGTCTTCATTCAAAATTTCCTGAATGCAATCAATGTAATACTCCAGCAAAGAGTTTTTCCAATCTTCAGTCAGATTTGCTCTGGCCTGCCACAAAAGAGAAGCTACATCATACTGCAAGGCTCCCTTCATTCCACCCTGATAATCGATAAAATAAACCTCGTTATCTTTTACGCAAATATTTCTGCTTTGAAAATCCCGGAACATAAAATATTTATGTTCTACATCTGTAAGATATTCACTCAGTTTTTCAAAATCCTCGATCAATTTTTCTTTATCGTAGGGTATTTTCAGGGTATCTAAAAAGTAATATTTGAAATACAGCAAATCATTCATGATCGCCTTGCTCCCGAATTCTTTTGACGTTAAACTGTAATTATAGTCAAGCTTTTCGTCTCCTTTAATTTGCAGGAATGCGAGTTGTTTTAAACTCTTTTTGAACAGTTCAAAAACAGATTCATTTTGACCATGCTCTTCTAATTCATTCAGAAGAGAAACTCGTCCGAAGTCTTCCTGAATGTACATTTTCCCATCCGGATGTTTTAAAAGAATATGGGGCACCGGCGCATTAATCCGGTTAAAATGATCAGTAAAATGAAAAAATGTTTCATTTTCTTTTTCATTGTCGTTGTAGGTAACAATGTAGGATTTGCTATTTGTACCCACCCGGAAATAAATTCTATCCCCACCTGATTTAGGAAGTACTTCAAAATATTTTATTTCCTCAGAAGTAAAACTGTGAAAAAAGGATTTAACGCTATCTGTAATAATTTGCATAGATTATTGAATATCGGTAAAAATAGAGAATTTGATTTTGAGATGAAGCATTTTATCGGTTGCATCAATCAGAATTCTACACGAGTCCTCTAAAAGTAACTTCATCAAAACTAAATTGCCTTTCCATAACATCGGATGTAATCAATTGTCCGGAGGCAGATACCGAATGGATAGTCGTTTCAAAAACAACATTGCCTTTTTTTAATTTGACTAGTTGATCTTTTGCATAGAGGTGTTGATTGTATTCCAAAAGCATTTGATCAAATTTTCCTTCTTTCAGGTTTTTTATTTGCTGTAAAATGGCCGTCTTTAAATCTTCTGCTAATTTCAAAACATCATACTCTTTTCCAGTTTGTTTTTTTAGTGAGGTAACATTTGCATCCACCTCTTCAAATTCATCCTGATTAATATTTATGCCTGTTCCGATTACTGCCCACTGCCATAAAGTACCTTTTATCACATTTTCAATCAACACGCCGGCTGCCTTACTGTCATCAATGAATATATCATTAGGCCATTTTACACATACTCTTTCATTCACATAGGTGGAGATAAAATTTCGGCATGCTAAAGCAACAGCTACACTTAGTTGAAACTGCTCTGACACAGGCTGCCACGTCATTTCAGTTACAGTTGACAGGAGAATATTCTGCCCCGGCATTGCTTTCCATCCCTTACCTCGCCTTCCTTTTCCATCCGTTTGATGTAGTGCAAATACGCCTGTTCCACTTGTAATCGAATTTTTTTGAATCAGTTCCATGGCATAGTTGTTGGTACTGTCCACATTTTGAAGTATGATCATATTTAATTTAGCCATACGTTAAAGAAACGATTGTTAAAGAAATAGTATTTTTGATAAAATAGTTACAAAGTATTCTTTTATATCAAACAATGTAAGAGAATAAAATTATTTTCGCATTATATACACTACAAGCAAAAAAACTTAAAATAACTCATTTGAATAACTTAGACCTTTTAGAGAACAGGCCAAAATCCAAAGTATCAAGATTAACCCGCAATAGTAAACTATTTAAAACAGCAATTCATGCTATTCAGGAAAAAATGGGCGAAAAAATAGTTAGCCTGGATCTAAAAAAAATACCTGAAGCTGTGACAGATTATTTTATAATTTGTGAAGCATCCAATCCTCCTCAATTAAAAGCAATTGCAGATTCGGTGGAGCACGAAATAAAGAAATTATGCGGTGAAAGTCCCTATAAGCATGAAGGGAGACAAGGAGAGCAATGGATCCTATTAGACTATGTGGATATGGTGGTACATGTAATGCTCGAAGAGCCTAGAAAATTCTATAAAATTGAAGAAATGTGGAGTGATGCTTCCAGAGTTGAACATTAATAATATAAAAAAATAATCACTTACCTTACACTAATTTTAAATTTAAATTAACGAGCTTATTCTGCATGTGAGAATAAGGAAACTAAATATTGAGGCACTACCTATGGCAATCGAAGATCAGAAAAAGAAAATATTTCCTAAAAAAATGAATCCAAATTCAACCGATCCTGAGAAGGATCAGGATCCAAATAAAAAGAAGCCAAAATTCAGCATATTCTGGGTCTATGGCATCATGCTGGCTTTAATTATTGGTTATAATATTTATCGTCCAAATAATAGTTCCGGCATTGAAATCAACAACCTTGATTTTTATTCTATGATGCGTCAAGGCGATGTACAAGAAGTAAAAGTTGTAGGTAATAAGAAACTCGTTCGTGTAACGATAAAAGCGAATCAATTAAATAAAGATTCCGCAGGTTATTTCAGTAAACTTTTTGGTGAAAACCTTCAGGCAATTAAAAGATTGAATAATGCTCCTCAAGCTTATTTTAAAATAATAAAAGATGAAGTATTTGCTAATCAACTTGCCCAGTTTTATAAAGACAATCAACAAGTAGCCGAGATTCCGGTTAAGTCTGAGGATGAAGGAGAAGTCTTTGGTCAAATCATCAGTACATTATTGCCTATTTTATTGATCGCTCTTGTATTTATTATGATGATGCGTAAAATGAGCGGAGGTGGCGGTGCCGGCGGACCGGGTGGTATATTTAATATCGGAAAGTCCAAAGCTACCTTATTTGAAAAAGGAACAAAAGTGAATATCAATTTCGGCGATGTAGCCGGATTGGATGAAGCCAAAGTAGAGGTAATGGAAATTGTGGACTTTCTGAAAAATCCAAAAAAATATACCAACCTTGGAGGTAAAATTCCCAAAGGAGCATTATTAGTTGGACCTCCGGGAACAGGTAAAACATTGTTGGCAAAAGCGATGGCTGGTGAAGCACAAGTTCCTTTCTTTAGTTTGAGTGGAAGTGATTTTGTGGAAATGTTTGTAGGAGTTGGTGCCAGCAGAGTTAGAGACCTTTTTAAACAGGCTCGTGAAAAAGCTCCATGTATCATTTTTATTGATGAGATAGATGCGATAGGCCGTGCAAGAGGTAAAAACATGATGATGAGTAATGATGAAAGAGAGAATACCTTGAATCAGCTATTAGTAGAAATGGATGGATTTGGTACAGATACAGGAATCATTATTCTTGCTGCAACCAACAGACCGGATGTTTTGGATAGTGCGTTACTTCGTCCGGGAAGATTCGACAGACAAATAACGATTGACCGTCCGGATCTTGTAGGAAGAGAAGCCATTTTTAAAGTTCATTTATTACCGATAAAAACAGCAGAGACTTTAGATATACATAAGTTGGCCGAACAAACTCCCGGATTTGCAGGAGCGGATATCGCCAACGTGTGTAATGAGGCCGCTTTGATCGCAGCCAGAAAAGGAAAGAATGCTGTAGACATGTCGGATTTTCAGGACGCCATCGACAGAGTGATCGGCGGATTGGAAAAGAAAAATAAGATTATACTTCCTGAAGAGAAAGAAATCATCGCATACCACGAAGCCGGACACGCCATTTGTGGATGGTTCCTGGAGCATGCTTATCCATTACTGAAAGTAACGATCGTACCAAGAGGTACCGCTGCTTTAGGTTATGCACAATACACTCCAAAAGAACAATATCTCTATAATACAGCCCAATTGTTGGATCAGATTTGTATGACCTTGGGCGGAAGAGCAGCCGAAGAAATATTCTTTGGAAAAATATCCACAGGTGCCAGCAATGATCTTCAGCAAATAACTAAAATAGCCTACTCAATGGTTACGGTTTATGGTATGAACCCAAAAGTTGGAAACGTAAGCTATCATGACCCTTCACAGGAAAACACATTCCAAAAACCTTTTAGTGAAGAAACCGGAAAAATGATTGATGAGGAAGTAAGAAGCCTGATTGAAAATGCTTACATTAGAACAAAAGAATTATTGACAGAGAAGAAAAACGAAGTAGAAGTCTTAGCGCAGGAATTATTGAAGAAAGAGGTTCTCTTTAAAAATGATGTAGAGGCTCTGATCGGTAAGCGTCCATTCGGAGAGAAAAAAGCACTCGACTTTATTGACAATCCAAAAGAAGGTGTAATAGATTCACCCATGCCTGGAAATTTGGATTCTATTGAAGGCACAGTGGATTCAGAAACCGTGAATTCAATAGATAAGAATGATTAAATAATTAACCATGAAAGTTTCTTCCTCCAAAGAGAAAATTTTAAAAAAAATAAGAGAGGCACTGAGTAATCCAGTGCCTTTACCTTTTCCAAAAAGTGAAGGAAGCGCCGGAGTTTTTCCTGGTCCAGATAAAGATCTGGAAATTCTTTTTGCGGAGGAATTCGTAAAACTTTCCGGGAAATTTGCATTTTGTTTTGATGAACAGGATGCGATAAATCAGCTTCATTTATTAATCACTCAGCGAAAATGGACTAAGGTATTTTCAAAGGAAAAGGAAGTTCTTCCCTTTTTTAATCCTTCTCTGCTGACAGACGATTTGCAAAATTGCGATGTTGCCATCACCTCATGTCATCACCTGGTAGCCAGAACTGGTTCTATGGTATTAAGCAGCAAGCAGCAACACGGCCGTACCACAAGTGTGTATGCTCCTTTACACATTTGCATGGCGTATACAGATCAGCTCGTGTTTGATACAAAAGATGCCCTCAAATCATTGAAAGAAACTTTTGGAAACCTCCCCTCCTCTGTCACTTTTGCTGCAGGACCAAGTCGTACAGCAGATATAGAAAAAACATTGGTCATCGGGATTCATGGGCCTAAGGAAGTGTATGTTTTTCTTATCGACAGGCAAAATCCCCGTGAAGATTAAGTTCCACTTTCCTCATTAATCATAAAAGAGAAGTAAAAAATCAACTTTAGTTGCGGAAAATCGGTTAATTTCCACTTTTTCAACCATCATGCAAATTCCTCCTGATAAAAAAATATATTTCATTTCCGACTTTCATTTAGGTGCCCCTGATCATGCTTCGAGCCTGAAAAGGGAAAAAACAATTGTTGAATTTCTGGATAAAATAAAAAAGGACGCGGCCATCATTTTTGTGCTGGGCGACATGTTTGATTTCTGGTATGAATACAAGAAAGTTGTGCCAAAAGGATTCGTACGTATCTTAGGTAAATTAGCTGAATTAACAGATAGTGGTATTACGATTCATTTCTTCGTAGGGAATCATGATATGTGGATGAATGGATATTTTGAACAGGAATTAAACATTCAGGTTTACCATGAGCACCAGGAATTTGAATTTAATGGCAAGCGGTTTATAATCGGCCATGGAGATGGATTAGGCCCCGGTGATCTAAAGTATAAATTTCTTAAAAAGATTTTCAGAAACAAAATCTCTAAAGCACTGTTCGGAATAATGCATCCCTCTATGGGAATTGGACTGGCAGAATATTTCAGCAAAAAAAGCAGAGCTTCTACCGGGACCAAGGATGAAACGTTTCTGGGGGAGGAAAATGAATGGCTTATTTCATTTGCAAAAGATGAAATAAAAAAGAAGCATGTGGATTTCTTTGTTTTTGGGCATCGCCATTTGCCGATCGAATTTAAACTGCCGGGAAACAGCTTGTATATTAATTTGGGAGATTGGATCAAATACAACAGCTATGCAGTATTTGATGGAGAAAATTTACAGTTGAAATACTATGCGCCATGAAAATGATTTTCTCGAAATATTTTTCATTAATCTCGCTGGCTCTGTCCTTGCAATTACATGCAGGTGCACAAACAGATTCACTTTTAAATATCCTTCCCCCAATAAATTATCCTGTATCCTCTTTTGCAGCAGGCAATTTAGGAGAATTATATCTCATCAATACAGATAATCAACTCAAAAAACTGGATGAAAAAGGAGATTCTGTGGGTGTTTTTAATCAGGTTACAAAATATGGAAAGCTGAGTTACGTAGTTGCCCAAAACCCCTGGAAGACTCTTCTCTTTTATAAAAATTTCTCCACGATTGTTTTATTGGATAAATATCTGAATATGATCAGCAGCATCAATTTGCGAAACAAAAACATTCTCCGCGCAGGGGCAATCACGAATTCTTATGATAATAATATCTGGGTTTTTGATGAACAGGAAAACAAACTAAAAAAGATTGATGATTCAGGAAATACTCTTTCAGAATCGGTCGATTTTCGCCAACTATTTGACATAGTTCCTACTCCGAAAAAAATGATTGATCATGATGGTTATATCTACCTATATGATCCGGCAACAGGCATTTACATTTTTGATTATTATGGAAGTTTCAAAAGAAAACTACTTTTTACTGGTTGGTCCGATTTTGCTGTTATTGGTAAATCAATTTATGGTTTTGATTCAAGTAAGATATATAAATATACTGCACCCAGGCCTGATGTAGAAGAATTCCCTTTACCACCAAATTTAAAAAACAGCACTTCGATTCAAATAACCAATCAAAAGTTATATATTTTAAAGGAACAAAAACTTGGTGTTTATTCGCTTCCATAATGAATCAATTACCGACATTTAAATTCTATTCATCCTCTTTATATAAAATGCAGATATGAATTTCTTAGACCAAATTTTTTTTGACAATACTATCAAGAGTTATATTATCGTAGTGGCGGTCGTTTTAAGCGCACTCCTGGCCAAAAGAATTCTCTCTAAATACATTACATCCATTGTTTTTAAAATGGGCAAAACGCAATGGCGGGGAATTTCCAAAGAAAAATTTGATGATATAATCCTGGATCCTTTTGAAAGAATATTCATTGTTCTGGTGGTCATTTTTGCTTTTGGATCTCTTAAATTCCCGGATGCGCTTCAATTTACTTTTTTTAAAGTTTCCACAAAAGACGCATTAAAGTCGGTTGTAGCAGCGGTTTTTATAATTAGTATCGTTTCATTGATTTTGAGGTTTATGGATTTCGTTATTTTAACCATCAAAACTAAATCGACCATTCAGGAAAGATCGGAGCATCAGTTACTCTATTTTTTCCGAGATTTTATACGGGTCGTACTCATCATTTTTGCCATAGCATTTATTCTCCGCTTTTCTTTTAAAATAGATATCGGGAATTTACTTACAGGTCTGAGTATCGTTGGAGCCGCTCTTGCCCTTGCAGCCAGAGAAAGCCTGGAAAATCTGATCGCCTCTTTTGTTATCTTTTTTGATAAACCTTTCGAAACAGGAGAGGTGGTTAAAATAAGAGAATTTGTAGGTTCAGTAGAAAAAATCGGTCTGAGAAGTACCCGCATCCGCACGTTTGACAGCACTTTGGTCACAGTACCAAACAAACAAATGGTGGATAATATGCTGGATAACTGGAGTAAACGACGTCTTGTTAAAAACGAATTGAAAACCGTGTTGCCTGCTACTACTCCTTCGGAGAACATTTTGAGGGCGGTACATGAAATTAAAACCATCCTCTCAAAACAAGCGGATGTGAAGGATTCACAGGTTTACCTGGAGGAAATTACCAAAGACTCTACTTTCATTACCGCAATCTATTTCAGTGACATTTCACTTCCACATAATAAAGTGAATCAATTGCGCCAATCTCTTAACATTAGTATCAAAAAAATGCAGGAAGAATTCGATTCAAATAATGCTCCTACTCAAAATTAAACAGACTTATACCTGACGACAGATTGTGCCTGTTTTCGCCGAAGGAGGAAAGATAATTAAGAAAACTCAACCTGTTTACCTACCGCAAAAACAAAAACCTTCCCGGAAGCAAATATTTTTAGAAAACTAAATTCTTCAAATATTTTGCATTGATTTCCGCGGCTTCAATGGGCGTGGTATGATCATATCTTTCCTGTTCAATGAGAAAGTATTTCATTCCCTGCTTTTTGGCAACCTTCAGAATTTTTGGGAAATCAATTTCCCCCTGACCGGCAGCTATGGAGTGGTTCTCATCATTATGTGGAGCATTCTTGATCCGATCTTTAATATGACACAAACGAAATCTGTTCGGATATTTTTCCAACCATTTTACCGGATCTTCTCCGGCGGTGTGTACCCAATATATATCCATCTCAAAATCCACCAAGGCATGGTCTGTGTTTTGCATTAAAACATCCTGTGGCATGGCACCTTCCAATGGTTCAAATGAATAGGCATGATTGTGATAAGCGTATTTCAAACCGGCTTTATTGCAAATCTCGCCGGCACGATTAAACTCGTCTGCTTTCTTTCTGAAAATTTCCATAGTCTTTTGAGGCCCTATCCAGGGATCGATTAAATAGGAGATCCCTATCTCTCCTGCCTCCGCTACTTTACGTTCAAAATTTTTATCCAGAGAACAATGACTTGCAACGATTTCCATTCCAAGATCATCCATATATTTTTTAAACTCTGTATTTTTCATTCCCCAAAACATTCCCTTATTGCCTTCGTAGCTTTCAATTTGTTTGTACCCCATTGCAGCCAGTTGCTTTAAAATTCCTTTCGGGTCAGCACTCAATATATCCCTTAAAGTATATAATTGAATTCCAAATTTCTTAAGCGTACCGCCTGAAGAATCAGCGCCGGAAAAGCACGACATCAGACTACCGGATAAAGCAGTAACTGCCATTCCCGCGGCAGCGGTTTTTAAAAATTTTCTTCTTGTTGTATTCATAAAAATATTTTTTATGCAAAGGCTTTATCACCTTTTTTATAAGGAACACACCCATCATAACTACCTGGTCTTTCTACATATCTGAGTGCTTTGGTACTTCCAATTTCAGAAGTAAAATACCCAAGAAGCGTTAGTTCTTTCATCATTCTAAAATAATGCCCCGGATCCTCCTTCTTTTTAGTAGCCATATATTCCTTTTGCTCTTTATCCAAACTCACCAAAAGTTCATGCCGTTGTTCAGGAGATAATTTCATAAAGGGTTGCCCAAAAGTTTTATCTGAAAAATCTTCCAGCTTTTGAAAGCCTTCTATAAATATTTTCTGATCCTTCGCTTCATAGCTATCATTTACCATGACTTTCATAAACTCTCCCACTTTGGCAGCTTTTGCACCCGGGGAATCAGTCGGTGGTAATATCGTATCCGCCACTTCATTCAACCAGGCTATTTGATCAGAAGTAAAATCCAGGGTAACACCTGTTTTACTTTTACAACCTGATAATATAGCACTACCTCCAACTATTGTTCCGCCTAATAAAAGGGAGATATATTTAACGGCTTCTCTTCTGTCCATTGTTTTATTTTTTAAAATTTAAAGTATATCCATCCCGATAATCTCTTTTTACAAATTGGTTAACCGGATCAAAATTTTTCACTTTCATATGCTCATTGTCCCATAATAATTCAATATACCTACCGGGATAATTAAACCCTCTACCATCTGCTCTTTGTTCCCGGATATCACTAGCCCTGATCGCAAGATTTGCCATCATTAACGATTCAGTTAAAGGGCCTGCAATTTCAAATGGGGAACTTAATTCTTTCTTCCCATATCCGGCAATGGATGCTTCCACCCATTGTGCGTAGTGCCCATCCGCTCCACCAGGTACTCGTTTGATTGTTGGAGACACTTTTATTTCTTCCATCTTTGAAAGAGGTAGCAGGCGTGGATTAGCACCGTAAGTGCCACACATCATTTTTCCTTTTGTTCCAATAAACAATGTACCATTTCCACCATCTCCAAATAACTCATTTGCACCTAATTCTTCTGGCCGTTTTGGTTGTATTCCTCCATCCATCCAATGTAATTCTACCGGTCCCTGGGTTTTAGATGTTTTTGGAAATTTCATCGTCACATGACTTGAAGGAGGACAGCTTTCCGGAAAATATCCTCTCTTAAACTCATCTACATACACACTCCCGACACTTGCCTGTACGGAATTTATATATCCCAGATTTAGGACTCTAAAAGCGGGTTCAACAATATGACATCCCATATCTCCCAATGCGCCCGTTCCGTAATCCCACCAACCGCGCCAGTTAAAAGGCACTAATTTTTCAATATAATTTTTATAAGGTGCTGTTCCCAGCCAGAGATCCCAATCCAGTTCTGCCGGTACCGGTGCCGGCGCAGTGGGCCAGGGAATTCCCTGAGGCCAAACGGGCCTGTCGGTCCAGCAATAAACAGTATGCACATCTCCAATAATTCCGGCGTTATACCATTCCATTAATTGCCGTACACCATCACCTGAAGCACCCTGATTGCCCATTTGAGTCACTACTTTGTATTTCTTAGCGGCTTCCGTAAGCACGCGCGCTTCATGTACATCATGGGTTAGCGGTTTTTGTACAAATACATGTTTGCCTAATTGCATGGCCGCCAGAGTAGAAACCGCATGATTGTGATCCGGCGTTGAAACAGACACTGCATCAAAGTTTTTTGATTCTTTATCAAACATTTCACGCCAGTCTTTATAAAATTTTGCTTTTGGAAAGCTGGCTACTGAGTTTGCGGCTCTTCTTGTATCTACATCACACAAAAAAGCGATATCCGCTTTGCCACTCTTATAAAAACTGGTTAAATCGCTTTGTCCTTTTCCTCCTACCCCTATTCCGGCAATGAGCAGCCTGTCACTAGGTGCAATAAATCCTTTTCCACCCAAAACATGTCGGGGAAGAATCATAAAACCGGCAGCAGTTATACCTGTGTTCCGCAAAAACTTTCTTCTTGAAAAGACGTTCTCTTTACTTTTATTTTCTTCTTTCATAAAAACGATTTTATTGTATAAATCCGGTTTTGAAAAGGTTCCAAAAAATAATCATTCACAACTAAAATGAATCCACCTCATTTTATCTTTCCTGATCTATTATTACAGGTTTTGTTTTTTCAATTCCTTTACAGCATAATCTACCGCCCTGGCCGTAAAAGCCATGTAGGTCAGTGATGGGTTTACACATGCTGCTGAGGTCATAAAAGAACCATCTGTTACAAATACGTTTTGAGCATCCCAAACCTGATTCCATTTATTCAAAACGGAGGTTTTAGGATCATGTCCCATCCGGGCTGTTCCCATTTCATGAATACCTCTTCCAATGGTACCATCACCATCCCAGCCGTTTACATTCTTCACCCCTGCAGCTTCCAACATTTCAATCGCATCATTTTTCATATCGATGCGCATCTTTTTCTCATTTTCTTTTAAGCCCGCATCAAAGTTGATAACTTGTAAACCCCACTTATCTTTTTTACTTTTATCAATGGTCATTTTATTTTCATGGTAAGGTAAAATTTCACCAAAACCACCGATACCCATTGTCCACGGTCCCGGCTCACTTAAGGCATCTTTAAATTCGGCACCGATATTTAATTCTGCGATCTCTCTTCCCCAACCTTGACGACTGGCACCGCCCTGATAACCAAAGCCACGGAGATAATCCCGTTTATCACCAAAAATATTCCGGAACCTTGGAATATAAATCCCATTCGGTCTTTTTCCATAAATGTATTTATCCTCATATCCTTCCACAGTTCCGTTAGCACCTACTCCCAGGTGATGGTCCATTATATTATGGCCCAACTCACCGCTGCTGCTACCCAACCCATCTGGCCAGATGTAAGTGGCAGAATTCATCAATATTTTCGTGCTATTAAAGGTAGATGCATTTAAGAAAATCACTTTTGCAAAGTATTCTGTTGTTTGATTTGTTTCCGCATCCAAAACCTCCACCCCGGTAGCTTTTTTTGTATCCTTATCGTATAAAATTTTGGTTACGATGGACCACGGTCTCAAGGTCAGATTACCGGTAGCCATAGCAGCCGGCAGCGTAGAAGATTGCGTGCTGAAATAGCCGCCGAATGGACAGCCCAGCCAACATTTATTTCTATACTGACAGTTTACCCTGTTTTGAATGGGTTGAGTTAAATTAGCCACACGGCCAATAATCATACTTCGTTTGTTTTCAAAATGCTTTTTAATTCGGGCAGATACGTCTTTCTCTACGCAATTCATATCCATAGCAGGTTGAAAGTAACTATCCGGAAGATGAGGCAAATTCTCAACCGATCCGCTGATACCGGCGAATTTTTCCACGTATGTGTACCAGTCTTCAATATCCTTATAGCGTACCGGCCAATCGATGGCAATGCCATCCCGTGCGTTCTCTGTAAAATCCAAATCGCTCCATCGGTATGTCTGACGCCCCCATAACAAAGAACGACCGCCTACATGATAGCCGCGAAACCAATCGAAACGTTGGGTTTCGGTATAAGGACAGTCCTTATCACTGGCCCACCATTCCAGGTTCCTCTCATTGAGCGGATAATCTCTTTTAAGAACGGGATAGTCTTCGATCATTTTCTGCGTTCTGCCGCCCCGATGCGGAAATTCCCAGGGGCCTTTAGTGGAGTTTACATAGTCCTTAATGTGCTCTATGTTTTGCCCCCTTTCAAGCATAATAGTTTTAAGCCCTTTTTCTGTTAACTCCTTTGCTGCCCAGCCTCCTGAAATTCCGGAGCCTATTACGATTGCATCATAAATGTTATCTGCCATTGATTAATATTAAACGATTATTAATAGAATGCTTACTTTAAAATTTAAACGGGTCATCTCCAAAAATTAAACATCACATATGCGGATAGCTTCTTTTAATGAGGCTACTTTATCAGTTGCTTTTGGAATAAATTCCTGAGCAACGTATCCTTTAAAACCTGTATCCACAATTGCGCGCATAATAGCAGGATAATTCAATTCCTGTTTATCGTTGATCTCATTTCTTCCCGGCACCCCGGCCGTATGAAAATGTCCTATATATTGTTTATTGTCGCGTATGGTTCTGATAATATCTCCCTCATCAATTTGCATATGATAAATATCATACAGTAATTTAAAATTTTCCGAACCAACCATTTTGCAAAGCTCTGCTCCCCAATTCGTATGATCACACATATAATCACGGTGATCTACTTTGCTATTCAAAAGTTCCATCATGATCGTTATGCCATTTTTCTCCGCAAGG
>JBDSBN010000014.1:0-4987 GCA_039921585.1 Ginsengibacter sp.
AAAATCGCCATCCAAATTAAAAACATTGATTTGCGCATAGCTATTCGTTTAATGGTGATGATTGCCGAAAAATATTTGATTAAGTACCCTGTCTTAAATTTTCTCCCTGCCGGTTGTCATAATTATCAATCCGCGGCCAAAATGTGCCTTGCTATAAAAAGAAGAAAAATGGCGAATCATTTGCAGAAACGGGCAACAATTAGTGGTAATTTTATTGTTTTGTTGCAAAAGATGGGAACAACTTTCCTTATGGAAAAATAAGAAAAAAATTTTTCTTAACAATAAGATAACAAAAATAAAATACTTAAACCCGGACAAGCTTCACCTACAAGCCTTGCCCAGTAACAATTTAAGACTATCCATTAATTTGGAATCAAATTCATCAGAAAGTGAATTTAGTTTACAAAAATAAAAACAACCCGGATAAGTGTTTTCCCTTAAAAATAAAAATTCGAAAAACATGCACAAAAAAACCCGGCTTTAAAACCAGGCTTTTTATGAAAAGGTATTATATATTAATTAAAAGATCGTCGCTGCATGTTTGATCATCTTTTCAGAAATATAATATAGTTCATTATCAAATCCTGAAATATACGATCTGGAGTTACATAAAATAACTGTATTAAATTCTGGGCCCATTACCCAAAATGCGGCTGTACCAGCCAAATTGCCTCCATGATACCAGGCACCAGGAAACAAAGGATGATTCATTCTCCAGCCCAAAGCATAAGTGTTGGATCCGGAACTGGTAAGCATTAAATTTCGGATTTCCGGTGTGAGGATATCCGGAATATTTTTAAGACCATCGATGTAAAACTGCAATTTAAGCAACTGTTCCGTAGATGCGATTATTCCACCGGCTGCGGCTATTACATCCATCGGATTGCCATAACCATTATACCCATCCTGGGAATAGTACACCACCTCATTTGCTCTTCTTCCAGCTCTGTCTTTTCCTACGTGTACATCAGTAATGCCTGCTTCTGCTAATACCTCTTTCAAAAAGACCTCATATTTTTTGCCGGAAACTTTTTCGATGACCTTATCCAGCATTCCGAATCCCATATTGAAATAAGAATACTTGGTTCCGGGTTCATTTTGTGGTGACTTTAAAACATATCGAATTCTTTCTGCAAGAGACTGCCCACTAAAACTGGATGTGAACATCGGATCAGGATTACTAGTCCAGCCAGTAGTATGATCCAATAATTGACGTATGGTAACCTTTGTGGCAAGAGGAGAAATATCTGAATAATCATCTTTCAAAATCCCTTCCGGACCAAATACTTTACTATCTACCGTAAGTTTTCCCTGCTGAATCAGTTTCATTGTGGCGATACTGGTAAACTGCTTGGATACACTGGCCAATCGGAACAAATGGTTTGGTTTGGTACGTAGCAGAGTGGTTTCATCAGAATGGCCAATACCACTTTTGTAAACAATCTCGGATGTAGCAGTTTTAGAAATTGCGATGGAAACCCCCGGAATAGAAAACTTCTCTTTGAAATCATAAATTAGTTCATCAAATTCTTTGATACCCGGTTGAGCTAAAATATGGTATATTCTCAGCGAGCCGGATTCGGAGTAAACAATGATCTTTTTCGTTTCTGTGAGATCGAAAATTCCCGTCAGATTTGGTATCGGTTTGCCATCAAATGTAGCTGTCGCTTTTGGCGAAATTTTCAAATCCATCTTTACTTTAGACATATCTGCTCCCATAGGAACAGTGACATACACCATATCATTTTTTCTAAAAACAAATCCATCCTGCGTATAGCCAGGATTATCTTTTTTTGTGATCTCAACATTGAGGAGCTCTTTTAAATTTGATTTCTGAGGTGCATCCGGTTTGCTCTTAGAACAGGAGGCAAGAATAAATGCAAAAAGTGCAACAATGGTCACTTTTTGAAACAGAGCCTGAAAAAAAGACTTTTGCAGGATTAGGTGTTTATTCATATTTTCTATTATGGGTAAATTATTTTTGTAATTGAATGATCGTTTAAATTGTGTATTGGTCATAAAAAAGCCTGACCGCTTTTTGGACGATCAGGCTTTTAAAATTTATACAGCCTTTATAATCCGAAATTAATATTCCGGATTTTGCTGAGCTTTAATACCAGGATTGGCATTTATTTCATCTTGCCCGATAGGTAAAATAGTTTTATAAAAAGTCCTGTCAATGGTTTTAGGCCTTGAAGAAATAGGTACACCACCCAGATCATCATTGAATGTGATCGATTTATTCAAACGCATCATATCAAAGAAACGATGTCCTTCTGTAAATAACTCCTTACTTCTTTCATCCAAAATCATATCAATGGAAATGGTTGCTATGGTAGCCGGAAGCAAATTCGGAGATCTTTGTCTGATTTTATTTAAATAAGATACAGCAAGTGGTAGATCTGTAGGCAAGGCTGCTTCAGCCGCGATAAGGTATATTTCTGACAAACGAATTACCTTAACATTTACAGCAGTAGAAGTGCCTTTTCCATCACCCGCCAAGGCTACATTTCCGCTATGTTTATAACTTGCTCCTAAATGAGATGTTGAAATCTCATCGTATGCCATTACTCCCCATCTTACATCCGCCGGATCTTGTTGAAGTCTGTTTAAGAAATAATCACTGGCTACAAAATACCCTAAAGCATTAGAGTTTCCATGCGCTCTTCTTCTCAGATACATACTTAGACTACCATTCCCCAGATCCCCTTCATTTGGATGCATGGCCAATTCAAAAATCGATTCACTGCCAAAACTGCTTGCCCAGGAACTTACCCAGTTGCTATTAGAGTAAAGTGAATAAAGAGATGCGGCATTGATAACAGTCTGTGCAGCAAGTAAGGCCTCTGTATTTTTACCCATATAAAGATTCACTCTTGCCTGCATAGCAGCATTTGCGTAAAAATTAATATACCCATTGGTTTTACTTTTTAAAAGTAAAGGTGCTGCATCTGTGAGATCTTTCATAATGCGCTTGTAATTATCTTCAACTGTAGCACGCAATGGCTGAGCTGATGCATCAAGCCTAGTGATCACATCGGGAACACCAAGGGCGTTTTTATCCATTGTGTATGGTTTGCCATACAGGCGAACCAGGTCAAAATACATCATCGCCCGGGCAGTTAAAGCCTGACCAAGTACATTATTGAAATCCCCTACAGCACCAGATGCTTGTAGCTTTTCAATGTTTGCAATCAGGTTGTTTGCTTGAAGAATATTATTATAAATTGAACTCCAGAAACTTGAATAAGTACATACAGTAGCTGAGTGGTTAAAAGAATACAATCCATCTAATCCTCTACCCATGGAGTATACTGCCAGATCGCCACCTCTTGCATCACCATACAGTATAAAGTTTCGTCCATAATAATTGGAGCTGGTCATATTTCGCATTAGCCCGGTCATCATCACTCTGGCATCTGCTAATGTTTGAATGGATGTTGAAGCATCAGCCTGATTAGTAGGCGGAACATCCAGGAAGTCTTTTTTACATGCCGAGAAACCAATCAAAAGAATCCCAACAAGAAATATATTTATTTTTTTCATTTTTTTCATTTTTTAAATCATTTAGAAGCTCAATTCAATACCAAAAGTGTATGTTTTTCCAATTGGTGTTTCCCAACCTCTTGTACCAAATTGACCTACTTCAGGATCAGCTACTTTATATTTGGAAATAGTTAGCAAGTTAGATCCGGTAAAAAACACACGGGTATTGGTGATTCCTACCTTACTAATAACAGATGTTGGAAGATTGTATCCAAGAGTTACGTTTTTCAATCTAAGGAAGCTTGCATTATAAATGTGCCTGCTACTGTACTGGATCGCATCCTCTAAGTCAGTTCCTCTGATTAAAGGTAAATTTCCCTTTGGATTTTCTGCTGTCCACATATTATCGTACTGAATTTTAGAACGGGTTCTTTCCCAATAGTAACCATCATCTGCTACATCTTTCTCGGCTCCGTCATACAGATCTCCGCCGATTTTGTAAATAAAATTCAAACCTAAAGTGAATCCTTTGTAATCAACATTTGAACTTAGACCACCATAGAATTTTGGCATTGCATTTCCTATTACAGTATAATTTGCATTTTTATAATTGTAGGTTGCGCCTCTGCCATCCAATAGAAAATCTCCGGCAGTTTTATCTCCCTCTTTGTTAACGAAATAGCGGCTTCTTCCATTAGCAGGATCTACACCGGCATACTCATAACCGTAGAATGCCAAAGTGGATTCACCTGGTCTATATATGAATTGAGCTCTGGAATCTCCACCAGTAGGATCAGTCCAAATAATATCCGCACCTTCGTTCAATTTAGTTACTTCTGAATTAACAAAAGATCCGTTTACAGTGGCACTCCAACGTATGTTATTGTTGCGGATAATGTCGCCACCTAAAGTAATTTCAAGACCTTTATTATTGATCGATCCAATGTTTCTAAGAGTCGAGCTAAAACCAGTTACTCTAGAAATTGGAACTCGCTGAAGTAAATCTCTTGAATCGCGGTTGAAATATTCAATTGAACCAAATACTCTCTGATCGAACAAACCAAAATCTAAACCTAAGTTTGTGGAATAATTCGTTTCCCAGGATAGTTTCGCATTACCCATGGTACTCAAACCTCCACCTGCCTGATCCATATATTTATCGTCATAACCAGTGAGCAATCTCCATGCATAATTTTCTTCCGGAAGAGTTCCATTTACACCATAAGATGCTCTTACCCGTAAATTACTGATATACTTTACATCCTGCATAAATGCCTCCTTATCTACTCGCCATGCACCTGCTACAGAATAAAAATGTCCCCAACGAGCTTCCGGACTTAATTTAGAAGATCCATCCTGACGATAGGAAGCTGAAGCATAATATTTTTGATCATAATTATATTCAACTCTGGATAATGCAGACATAATGGAATTTCCCCAGGAATATGCTCTTGAATCTTTCACCCCGGCTGTAGCAACTGTATGCAAGCTGCTGGAAGGA
>JBDSBN010000015.1:0-6585 GCA_039921585.1 Ginsengibacter sp.
GTGCTAAATTTTTCAAGATCAAGAATAGGATAGCCCACGACTTGCTGTAGCCCATGAAAGGTGATATCTCCGCCACGATTCGTTCTGAAAAATTCAATTCCTTTTTCCTCTAATTCGGGAACGCTTAACAAGACATTTTCCAAATGACCACTTTTCCCAAGCGTGTAAACGGGTGGATGTTCGCAAAAAAGTAAATAATGCTTCGTTGACAGATCTGCCTCAGCTCCGTGATCTGTTAATTTATCAGAAGAGTCATTTTTTCCATTGAAATTTCCTTCTCTTTCCTTCAAATCATTATTAGGAGCTACTTCCACGCCCGCAAATTCCAATTTCCTTAAGGTTGATTTAACTGCTAAATTCTCGCTTACTTTTTCATCCTGATAGTCCCAGGCAACTTTATACGGGATAATCCCCAAGTCTTCAAAAATGATTTGCTGTTTTTCCAAATGATTCATTTTATTTTGCAAAGATAATTATAGTTGAATGGTTATATTGCCCTTTTATAAAAATGCATTCAAGATGCATGCAATTCAAAAGAAAAACAATGAGGGTTTCTTTAAAATAGAATCCAAATTATTATTAACCTATAGACAACAATCATACTGACCAGGCATTAAATAGCACCAATAAAAACAACATGATAGAAGAAGAGGATTTAAATGAAGAAGCAGAAGAACTTTTTGAACAACTAACGATTGTTTGCGCAAAAGGGCAGGAGCCTACCCGGATAGACAAGTTTTTGATGAACAGGATTGAAGGAGCAACGAGAAATAAAATTCAACAGGCAATTGAAGCGGAAAGAGTATTAGTCAATGATCGGCCCATCAAATCAAATTACAAAATCAGACGTGAAGATAAAATCATCATTTATCAAACTCATTTGCCTCAAAGCAGTGAAATCATTCCGGAGGATATTCCATTCAAGATTGTTTATGAAGATGATGATATTATGGTGGTGGATAAAGATCCGGGAATGGTGGTACATCCCGGTAGTGGGAACCCAGGAGGCACGTTGGTCAATGCGGTAGCCTGGTATCTGAAGCAACAAAATCCATTAATTAATGAAGAAGAGCTGAATAGATTTGGGCTGGTTCATCGGATAGATAAAAATACTTCAGGTCTTTTGGTCATGGCAAAAACGCCCTTAGCGATGACCCACCTTGCCCGTCAATTTTTTGATCATACAGTGCACCGCAGATATGTGGCATTGGTATGGGGAGATTTTGAAGAGGAGGGAGGAACTGTTGAGGCGCATATAGGTCGACATGAGCGCTTTCGGAAACTATTTACTGCGTATCCGGAAGGTGAACAAGGAAAAGACGCAATTACACACTACAAAGTACTGGAAAGGTTCAATTATGTCACCCTCGTTGAATGCAGGCTGGAAACGGGCCGTACGCACCAGATAAGGGTGCATATGAAGCATATAGGACATCCACTCTTTAATGATATTACATATGGTGGAGACAGAATTGTAAAAGGAACTGTTTTTACCAAATACAAACAATTTGTCGACAACTGTTTTGCATTATGCCCAAGGCATGCATTACATGCTCAACAACTTGGCTTTATTCATCCGGTAACAAAGGAAAATATGCTATTTGAAAGTCCGCTTCCGCAGGATATACAATTAGTAGTTGAAAAGTGGAGAAGGTACAGCGCAGCCCGGAGTTTATAATTTAAGTGATCTGGCAAAGGTTATGGATTATTTATTTCCTGTTTAATTCATATCCATTCACATCTAGTAAAGGCATGGGTTTCCCATCCTGCGGAATAAAGAATTTATGCTTTTCAATGATTATGCGATTATCGAAAAGTTCAAAATTGAACAAACCTGAATGCATGAAATTAACCTTATCCAAAATTAAATAAGGCTCTGTAATTCTATTGATCTCGAAAAGGAAAGTACCATCATCTTCAAAGAATCGAATAGAATATTTCTTCTTTTCTGCGTCTTTTAAGAAAATAATAATATTATTATCTTTCCCGGTATACACATGTTTGGAAGGCACGAAAAGTGCTCTGCGTCCAGGTTCTTCAATGATTACCGGTATTTCTATTGGAACCTCAATGTTAGTGGTGTCTTCTGAAGGCCGGTGTGATTCAGTAAAAATATATGACCCTCCAGTGAAGGATATAAATAAACGGTAATATTGGTTTGAAGGAAGAAATTCTTTGGTGTCTACAAAGCCATTTGTTTGTGCATCTACATTTATTACGCTACCGATTGTAGTAAACCCTTTCAGACTGTCAGCCGATCGTTGAATATTTATATTTACAACATTTTTGTAAGGATTTACCCAGGAAACAATAACTTTTCGTCCCAATTTTGAAACAGAAAGTTTAGGTAATGTATCCTGACCAAAACTGATTTGAGAAATACCGATCGATAAAAATATAGCTAAAAGAAATTTATACATAAATGAAAACTAAGCAACACATTTTTGGAAAAAGCAAATATAAGAATTGTTCTATAAGCTTACAGGATCAATTCGATGAAGATGCCGAATGATTTGTTATAATCCAATAATGTTTTTTAGTTTCACAATAGAGTCATTCATTGCCATTTCTAACTGCTTCGCTTCTTTCTGTTTTCCGGAAGCCAGATAAAGTTTTTTAAGGTTTTTATTCGACTGCATGTTATATGGATTCAGTTCCAGTGATTTTTGATAATATTCCACTGCTGACTTTACATCCTTTTCTGACTCAGAAATAAAACCTTGCGTAAATAAATATTCACTTTTATAAAAAGGATTCCCATTCGAAGGTGTTTCTTTAAAAATATCTACTTCGGTTGATTGATTTAATTTAAGTAAAAGCCGTACATAGCGCAGTTTATCTCTCGCCGGAATTTTAGATATGTCCAAATTTTTTACATAAAAATTTGCACTATCTGTAATATTCATTGCAAAATAATTTTCCGCAATACGAAGGGAATAATCTGACCGTGCATTGTTTGCGGCTGAAAGAATTGTTTGAGCTTCCTTGATCGTTTGTAGTGCCTGACGGAAATTTTGACCAGCTGCAAGTGCATCTGAATAATAATTTCTGTATTCATAATTTTGAGGCTTTTGCAAAACAAGCTCTTTTAGTGTTTCCATTGTTCCCGGGATATTCATATCGGTTGTTAGAACGGCAGCAAAAGCTGTGGCATCGTCGATCCTGTCCCGCAAATAAGTGGAAATTCTGGAACCATTTTTTATATAATCGACGGTTGTTTCCAAAGCTTCTCCAATCATGCCGTGTGATTTGTATAACTCTCTTAAACGAATGTTGATGTTGGCTTGTTCCTGAAAATCATCTTCTAATTCTCCAGCTTTTTTTAAATAATCAATTTGATTCTTCAACGTGGTATTGTACTTTGAATGATCCTTTTCAAATTTAGCGGCTTCCAATCTGGAAAAGGCGACATAGATGGGAGCGTATCCAGCATCCACTTCCATTGCTTTTTGCAGCCATTCTTCCGCTTTATCTAACTCGCCATCATCCATTTTTATTTGGGCGTAGCCCAGATAAACAGGAAGATATTTTGAATCATATTGCAGAGCTGTATCCAGTAAGGAATAGGCAACATTTTTATTGACGGATTTAGCCCTATTGCTAAGATTTAAATATACCTGAGCCCAATTGCTGGCCATCACTTCTTTGTTACCTGCCAGATAAGCTTTTTCATTAGCAATCAGTTCGTCCAGAAAATGATACATTTCCGGATCTTTCGATTGTAGGTCAGACGTTGTATTCATTGATTTAAAATCCAATGGATGAACCTTTACAGGCTCAAAATAAGCCGGATATGTTTGGGCAAAATATTCTGATTCATTGTTTCGGGAATAATAATCTAATGTTCTGTTTTCCTTCATTGCATTATAATACAGCGCTCTGATTTTCCTATTTTGAGCATCCGTTAAAACTCTTCCATGAAAGAGATGGACATATTCATGAAGGATTACATTTCGTTCCAGGTAAGCTCCTCTTTCAACATATTCAATAGCTGCTGCTCCACTTCCAACCCCCCGAATATCCATCCACTGTCTGTTGTCGAATGTTGTTCCATATTTAAAAAAGGCGGATTTCATTGCAATAGAAAGATCAATATGCAATGGAGGAATCGCAAAACTATTTTGCTGTTTAGAAAGGAACGAGAAGTACGCAACAGCCGTAAAAAGTTGATTCCAGGCCATAGCTTTTACCTGATCACCGGGATAATATTTTACATCCGGAAATACTTTTTCAAAATTTTCCAGGTCATTAATCTTTGTATTTTCCAGAGAGTTGACTATTGAATCATACATGGTTAGATAGGGAATTCTTTGGGATTTTATAGCGGCAGATAAACCATTATGTGCCGGACCATAATGTTTTTTTCGGGCTAACACAGTTCTGAAAATGGATACTGCAGAGTCCAGTCTGCTGTTTCTATCCATATCATATGCGGTATAAAAAATAGAACCGCGATGCATTAAAGGCAGAATGGATTGCGGATATTTCTGTTCAACTTCGCGGGTTATTTTGATCGCCCGGTCTAATTGATTTAATCGCACAGCATCATCCGCTTTAAGTAATTCTATTCTTACAGAATCATCCTCTTTTTGAGCATAATCTGCATAGGTTAAATTAGTATGCCCATTTCCCCAATGCCAATGAGTTTGATAATGAAGTGGGTTGATGGCAAGGGCCAGGTCCCATTGAGCCGCCATTTGATTCAATTGTGTCGCATCTATTCTGCGCCAGATAGCATATCCGTAATTGAAACGGGCATCTGCATTAAAAGGATTCAGTGATAACGATTTTATTAAGGGAGCTTCTGCTTTTTCCGGCTGTTGATCCCAAAAATAGACATCTGCTTTTAATAAATATGCGTCAGCATTTTGGGGGTTTTGTTTTATCACTTTATCAGCAATTGCCAAGGCGGAATCATACTGTTTTTGGAGGAGTAGAATACGTCCCAGTAAGATGTCTATTTTCTCGGAATTTCTCTTTAATAAATACCTGGTAGAAATATTCTGCGCATTTGTTAAACGCCATGCCTGAATTTCTAAATTTATTTTTATCGCTACCGCATCTTCCAGATCAGGTTGTTGTTTCAATAAACCGTTCACAAACCGTTCGGCACCTTTAAAATCATTATTTAAAATCAGATACCCGGCACTTAGTAATTTAAAATCTGCAGAATTTTTATTTTTTATTTTGATAATCGATTTGTTGGCCTCTTCAAATAATCCAATCTCCAGCATTTTTTTTATTTCAGCTACCGAAAGAGTTGATTTTTTAATCAATTTTTGGCGCAAGGATTCCTGATCCATTGCTAATTGTTTTGCAGCAGCAACTGTATTATCCGGGTTTATTCCATTTCCAAAAAGATTGCTTTGCAATAAAAATAAACATCCTAAAAGCAAGGCATAACTTCTCCTTTCCATGGCTATTGTTTTGAAAAAAAACATATGAGTTTTCGGATTATTAATGATTGAATTAGTAACAGAATTCGTCAAATTAAGAAATAACATTCAACTATAAAAAAATATGATAAAAACTGATGAGTAGTTTGTCATAGAGTGATTGGTGAAAGTAATTTCTGTTAACCGGAAACTGTCTTGTAAAAGTATCGACGGGATTATGTGTAATTTTGTTTCAATTATAAATTCGAATAAAATGCTTTTTTATAAAAAGTAATTACAAATTAATCCGTTTGGATTTTCACGTATTAAGCATAGATGAAAGTTATTAAAAAATCATTCATTTTTTAGGCTAAATCCGAACTCCAATTAATAAAGTATACCTCAAATAAATAAAACAACAAACTATATGGCCTTAGATGAAATAATAGAATTTAAATCAACTCCTGTCATAAAAGAAAGACTACGGGAATATGGGATTCCAAAAAGTTTTTTGGAAGGAGAAATTATTGTAAATGACAGTGCCTATATAAATGCTATTCCTATTGTAATATCAGGTAGTATTAGGGTAATGCGTACAGATGAGTTTGGCAAAGAAATTCTACTCTATTATATTCAGGCAGGGGAGAGTTGTATTATGTCCTTTTTAGGTGGGTTGCATCAGGATACAAGTAAAGTAAAAGCAATTGCCGAAGAAGAAACAGATATTCTTTTTATTCCGATAGAAAAAGTTAGTTTATTAATAAAAGAATATCCGGAATGGCTGGATTATATCTTTCGTCTTTACCACAAGCGGTTTGAAGAACTGCTGGAAGTGGTGAATGCGGTTGCATTTAAAAAAATGGATGAAAGGATTCATAATCTGTTAGAAAAAAAATGTTCTTTAATTGGATCAAAAACCATTTCTATTACGCATGAGCAACTGGCAAATGAGTTGGGAACCGCCAGGGTAGTGGTTTCCAGACTTCTTAAACAAATGGAAGAAAATGGCCTTTTAGTTTTAGGAAGAAATAAAATTACTCTACTATAAAATTTTCTGATTGTTTTTTTAATTCTGCGGCACCTGAAACATTTTGGAAAGCAGTTCAAAAAGTGAAGGGTGATTTTCTTTAAACTGCACGGGACTGTTGAAGAAATATTCCGAGGTTACTGAAAAAAATTCTGCTCTGTTTGTAGTGGCATAGCTGCTGAT
>JBDSBN010000016.1:0-8373 GCA_039921585.1 Ginsengibacter sp.
GGAGGAAATAATCGTAATGAAAACTTCTTTGGAAGAAGGTTGATGATTTGACAGAAATTGCTCTGCTGCAATAAAAAAAATGATGATTGTTGCGACAACATAACCGGGTTTGAATTCAAATCTCCTTTGATTATCCTTTTTCATCGTATCATATATAATTCAATTGATCTCTCATTGGCACCTTTCTATTTATCCTTTATTTAATGGTGCTGCTTTCAGGTATTTTATTTATTTGTCTACCTATTTTACCTATAGATTTATCAAGGATTTTTTCATGCTTTCTTAAATAGCTTCTCCTTTTCTGCGTGACTATTTTCTTCTTCTTTCATTTGTAAAAAACTCTTCAAAAGTGTCAAAGCTTTTGCGGTAAGAAAGTTGTATACCTGACCGGTTGCGGCGGGTTATCCCTGCGATGTCTCCGGGATCTGTATCACTTCTGTTAAATCCAATTACCCGAAAACGACCATCGGGAGTGATTAGATATTCAAAAGACACATCGGGAGTAAATAAAAAGTTTGAATTATTTTGAGAAACCAGCTGAGACATTCTGTAATCCAGATTGCCACCTACATTCACCAAAAGCTTGTTATTTAAAAAAGCGTATTTGACGCCAAAATTTCCCACATTTTGAATTTCTCTTTGGCTGCCTCCTTTTTGGAAATTAAAATCAGATGTATTGATGTTGGTATAAAGATTTACTGATTTCGTATTCAGTAATTTTTGCAGCCAGGAGTTTAATGATGAAGTGAGTGTTGTGGACAATAACTGTCCGACACTTTTGGTGACAAAGTTTGTTGTGGTGGTGCTTGTAATGAGTCCCTGATCGTTATTCATAAACATATTAAACAGCAAAAGGGAAGCTACCTGATTGAGTAATTGGTTGTTGTCTGACTGATATCTTGTTTTCAGATATTCATTTGCTATAGGATCAGATTTTAAGGGGTTATCGAAAGTAAACTGAAACTCAAAATTAGGACTTGGATCTTTTAATGTTCCTCTTAATTTAAAGATAATATCCACGTCACCTCTTGTATTCGCGATGCCGGTGGTGGTAGGGATATTGTTGAGAATCACATTTTCAGCGGTGTAAACTGCGTCTATATTCAGGTTGGCAAGATAGGGGTCTCCCTGCCATTCTATGTATCCTTTTTCAAGGGTAAAGGGTGTTTTTAGAAAGGTCTGAAAGTTAAATGTGTATTCTCCTTCTTCAATGCTATATCTTCCCCGAATGGTTAAAGGATCCTTTGTGCCTGCCGAAATAAATAGCTTTCCGTTTCCTTGTGCCTTAATGACATCACCAGTGGTTTCATCTAAAATAACATCAATTTTTGCCAATGGATTTGCAGTGAGTTCCATGTCCACTTTTATGTTTGCATCTTTTCGGGCTTTCAGATCTACCTTCATTTCCCGTCCAAATTGAATGAACTCAATATAATCCAGACTGCTGCTTTCGGCTGTTTCGCCAATGGGTAAATAAATATGACTGCTGTCTGTCGGTTCGCCGGAAATATTCATTCTCATATCCGTTATAAACCCATTTATAGATAGTTCTGCTCTTCCGATAACATGACCATAAAACTGATCATTATCTTGTGATGTTGTATTCAATAAGATAAATCGGGATGGATTATTTCCTCTGGAATCTGTCTTGACGTGCAGCTCATTAAAAAAGAAATCATCAAAGAAATTATGATACACTTTTCCAGTGAGTGTAGCTGTGTTATTCAAACTGTCTTTGATTTTAATGAAGCCAAAATCGATCTCGTCCGGATTGAAATGGATTACAGAATTGTTTTCCAAAGTATAGGTCACTTTGGTGTAATTCACCGTCAGCCTGGTATTATTTAATGTCACACTTCCTGTAAGTTTTGGGTCAGATGTTGTTCCGGAGATATTTAGAATACCCGTTGCTGTACCATAGATACTTTCGAAGATGCCGCTCATATAGTCTTCGATGACGTGAATTTCGGTATTTTTAAATGCCACAGATCCTGTTAATTGATTCAGGGAATCTTTTGGATGGTAACCAAAATTTCCAATGAAATTGTATTTGTCATTATTGGATATCACATGTACATCCAATTTTCCAGACTTGGACCTGTAAGTTCCTGTAGTGGTCAAAACTCCAATAGAGTCATTTTCGAAATGAAACTGATTGATCTCTGTATTAAATTCAACTTCTAATTTATTAAACGGATCATTAATCCGCACATCTCCGCCAAGCAGTCCGTTTAATTTAGGTGTTTGTAAAAAGAAAGGTGTCAGATCTTCTATAACGATGTTTTTCATGGAGATGATTACATCATTACTATTTCCGATTTCTGAGGGGGAGGTAGAAATTAACACCTCCTGACCATTTTGAGAAAGCCGGAGATTATGAGCCATCAGGAATTTATCATTGAGCTCGATCTCTCCGTCTTTTTGAATATACCAGTTTTTTTGATTTACGGTAAAATTGGAAGGATTGAAAGTAAGTTTAAAGCCATCTTTATTGGTTAAAATCCGGGCAGAAAGATCCGCTGCGCTTAATGTTTTGTTAGCTGTAGCGTTGATGGTTACGTCAGAAATGTCGTTGGCAGCTACAATATTTATTTTGGTACCCGGTGAATGAAGACTGTCATTTATAACTACATCCTCAATGTCTCCGGATAATTTTAATGTATCCTGAGTGCCTATTCCGGAAAGATGAACATTATTAAAACTGATGTTGCTGTAATTAAATTGGGGTACATCTGCCTGTAGATTGAGCGTGTTTTGACCAACATTTATATTTCCAATGATGATCGAATTATTAAGCCCGCCAATGTTTTTGTCAAAAAGTTTGAGATAGTCATTTATTTCCTTTGTTTTAATCAGGAAGGTAAAATCCTGATTTCTCTGATTATCTTTTGGCTTATTAATGTAAGCAGGGTAGTATTTAAATAGAAATAATTGAAAAGCTTCGGGAAGTTCCGCTATTCTGAAATCGCCATTGATGGTTGCTTCTAATTCATTTGTTTCCAGAGCCAACAATTTCTTATTATTAAATAAGGTCGAATGGATATTCAGAGAATCAAAAGATAATTGTTTTCCATTTGCCAAAAGAACAGCATCTGAAAGTTTTGCGGAACCTAAAAAGTTATCAATATTACTTCCTTCAAAATCCAGATTGAATATTCCCGAAAGTGAAATGGTGTCTTTTGTAAAGCCAAGTTTATTTAAATCCAATCTTTGTACATCCGCCATTAGATTGACTCTTGGATCACTTTTGCTGAAATTAATAGAGCCGTTTAAGGTATCTATTTTTATGTTTTCATCATGTATGCTGGCTGTGCCGCTAAAATGATTTTTCTCAAAATCTCCATGTGCAATAATGTTGGTGTACGTATACCCGTTGAATCTTAATTTTGCTATTGTTCCATCTATGCCTATTGCCACTTCTTTCTCTGAGAATCCACGTCCATCTACCTTTCCTTCAAAATCTATTGTTTCTAACTGTTTATTTCCAATGAGTTTTCCTAATTGAAAATTGGTCGTTGATATTTTGCCCTGGTATTGAGCTCTTCCTACGTGCGGAATCTTCAGGTGAAGGTCTGTTTTGAGGATGCCGATATTTGTAGAAACAGTGCCGAAGGTGACAAAGTCCCTGACATAGCCGGTTAAACTGCCTCTGAAAAGGATGTTGCCAAAAGCACTTAATTGAGGATTTGTTACTGATTTGATTTCGGGAATAAGCGAAGCCAGTTCCGTGTAATGGGTTCTTAATTTATTTATTCTGACATCAATAAACGTTTCATCAATCTCCGGCAGTCCGCGCAAACTAAGGTCTCCTTCTAAATAGTTTTTGCCGCCTTCTGTAATGAGAATATCGGAGCCGCTTATATTATCCACTCTGCCATTTGCTCTCCCTGTTACCAAAAAAGTTCTGTTCCAATCCGTTAATTCTGGCGCAAAATAAGAAAGGTCTTTACTTGATATGGTGCTCTGTATAAATCTGCCTTCCATTTTCACTTTGTGAATAAAGTCCTGCATATCGTCATTGAAGGATTCGTAATGCATCGCAAAATAATCTTTCAAATGACTTGTGGGAGTAATGATGTCAAGATTCTTAAATTCCATCAGATCAGGTGTAAACTTATAATCTGTGGTGATTTTATTTATTTTAAAACCACCTCTGTCTTCAAGCGAAAGGCTGACATTCGATATAAGGGAGTCTCCTTTTAATTGAAGATTTTTCAGTTGCCCGTTTATTTTGGTTAGGATAATCTGTCTTTCATCAAAATAACCCGGTAATGATGGTTTTTCGCTTTCGTTTTCGATCGCAATTTTTGCATCTTTAAGGGTAATCTTTTTGGCAACAATACTCCAGTTGTCCGGATTCCATTGCAAGGATGGGATTGGATTTTTCACTTCCTTTTCTTCTTGCTCTGAAAGGGCAACGACTGGTTTTTTAGGTCTTAATCCCGGATAATCATATTGAGAATAAACAGGTTTTTCCAATTCAATGGAATTGATAATAATCTTTTTGTTTTTAGTGTCTACGATATCGGCATCTAAATCCAGTAATCCAAGTGATACCAACATGTTTACACCTTTCCACTCGTCTCTTTGGTTTATTATGATGTTTTTAAGATGAACGGATTGTATTTTTAAATCGATTCCATTATCCTTTTTTGCACCGCTGGATGGAGAAGAAAAATAATCTTCCAGAAATTGATAGTTCCAAACAGAATCCTTTCTGTTTAAATGAATAAATGCATCTTCAAGACCAATATATTTTAGAGTGATGTTTTCTTTAAAGAAAAACCAATCCGTGATATTTACTTTGGCAGCTCCTGCATAAAGGAGGGTGTCTTTCTGATGATCTAATACCAGCGTGCCTTCCAGAAGCATTTTGTTGAAAAGTCTGAAATTAACATGTTCAATAGAAACGGTTGTGTTCAGGTCTTTCGATAATCGCTTGGTTACATTTTGGATAATCAGATTTTGAAAAAAGGTCGTCTGTAATAATATCCATAAGATGATTACTACCAATAAAATTGATAGAAGAAATTTTAAAAATATTTTATAGACTTTTTTCAGGAAATAATAGTTTGCGGCAAAAATAATCAAACCACGACGATAGGCAAATATAGATAACGTTAAACATTAAATATATTTATTGGATAAATTATTCTGGTAATCGCTGACTATATATTGCAATTGTTTTAAACAAATGGCCATTTACTTTAGGAGGTTTAAAATACCCTTTTAAGTTTTCGTTTTTAAAATTTATTCTTCGGTTTTAAAAAATATGAATTATTATCGCAATAGAATATTCAAAAACCAAACGAACCATCCATGAAAAAACTAATTGCTTTGGTATTTCTATGTATCACTGTGTCCTCCAAAGCTCAATTAAGACTTCCAGGTAAATCCGGAGCAAAGCAATCTGAAAAAAGTGCCACTCCATCCATTAAAACAGATATTGAAAAAGTAGCCCGGGATCTCTACCAGGGTTTTAATAATATCAAAGGCGATACCTTAATGCAGGCAACAAATACGATCAAATTTGCCAGTAAAGTTATTCCAGTTGGTGCCACAGATTGTTATGTCATCAAGCATCCTTATCCAAATTCTTATAGCTGGCAGGCAGTGATGTTTGAGAGTGAGGAGTTTTCTGAAGCCGTTGCGAAATATAGAACTTTCTATCGGCAACTAACCGGTACTACTATTACATTCTACGATAAGTCATCCTATAAACTTACCGGTGAATACGATACTCCGGATGAAGGAAGGGCTTTTGCTTCCAGTATGCTTCATTTACATGGGGCAAGGGAAAGTATGAAGTCACTCAAAATCGATATCGGTTTAAATTATTCCTTTCCTCAATGGCAAGTGACTATTTTGGTTTATGAAAAAGTGCCTGATGAAGATATCAGGCCAACAGGGAATGGTCATTTGTATTAATTATCAGAAAATGTGTATTTCTGAATATTGCTGTTTAGATATAAATATTAGTTTGCAAAATTTTAAATTTGTATACTAAGCACTGGAAACGCAAACTTCAAAAATCTGCTTTGTGTCATTTTTGAAGATTTTTGATTCCATATTGAGAAGAAACATTTTTTAAACAAGATAAAATAGATGATCAATTTTAAAATTGGCTTTAGCGATGTGCCTGAAAACGCAGATGAATTATTAATAGTAAACTCCAAAAGTAATGTAGGGGATTTGGCACTTTCTACAGGAGTTGCTCAGAAGTTAGACAAAGTATTATCATCAAAAGAGAATGGATCTTTTGTTGTTTATGAAGCAGACAAACGTGTTTTCGTTATCATTCATGCTAAAGAAGAAACAGATACATATTTACAAACAGAGGCATTAAGATTATCCGGTGCAGAAGCCGTTAAAGCTCTTGAGAAAGAAAGCTGTGAAGCGGTTCAGTTAAAGGGAATGAAGGAATTTACAGAATCTGAATTGTTCGCTTTTCTGGAAGGAATGTCTCTCGCACAATATCGATTTGAGAAGTATAAAAAAGCGCCGAAAAAGTCCTATCCTGCGACCGTGTTTTTAGAAGACGATCTCTGTGATGCAGATCAATTAGTTGTTTTACAAAATATCATAAAAGCAACTGAATTTGTAAAAGATCTGGTGAATGAACCGGTGAATTTTATGGATGCATTGAAGTTTTCTGAAGCGGCCAAAAACATTGCTGCCGAAGCCGGTTTTACTGTAGAAGTGCTGGATAAGTCTGCCATAAAGGAGTTAAAAATGGGAGGTTTGCTGGCAGTGAATCAGGGATCTGAAACCCCGCCTACATTTAATATTTTTACTCACAAACCGGAGAATGCAGTTAATGAACGTCCGCTTGTATTGGTTGGAAAAGGTGTGATGTTTGATACAGGTGGATACTCTATTAAAATCAGTGGCAACATGTCCGGAATGAAAGGCGATATGGCCGGAGGAGCAGCCGTTTTAGGGACGATGGTTGCTATTGCTCTAAATAAATTGCCTTATTATGTTATCGGATTGGTACCTGCAACGGATAATAAGATTAGTCCCAACGCTTTGGTAGTTGATGATATCATTACCATGCATGATGGTACCACAGTGGAGGTTCAAAATACAGATGCAGAAGGCAGGCTTGTGCTCGCCGATGCACTTTCTTATGCTAAAAAGTACAATCCGGAACTGGTGATTGATCTGGCTACCTTAACCGGCGCAGCATCTGCTATTACAGGATCTTACGGGATAGCAATGGCTGGGAATAATAAACCGGCTATGGAACGTTTACAACATTCAGGTGAGGTGGTACATGAGCGTTTGATACAATTGCCCTTTTGGAAAGAATTTGCTGAATTATTAAAAAGTGATGTAGCAGATCTTAAAAATGTGGGCGGAAGAATTGGTGGTGCAAGTGTGGCCGGGAAATTTTTGGAACATTTTACAGATTACCCATGGATCCATCTGGATATTGCAGGAGCCGCTACAATAGATACTGGTATCGGCTACAAACAATCCGGAGCCACGGCTTGTGGTGTCAGATTGTTAGTTGATTTTATTAAAAATCAACTAAACAATAAAAAGAAAGATCAGGAAGAAAAAGATATTATTTAAAGAAATTTTGATTCGGGTTGCCCATGTGAAAGAGTGTGGCAACCCGAATTAAAAATAATCTTTCAAAAAATAAAATCACCAATATTGAATGAAAACCTTTTAAATATCTCTGGTAAAATAATCGCAATTGATTTTGATGGTACCATCGTGGAGCATTGCTTTCCCGAGATAGGACCAGAAATGCTCTTTGCTTTTTCGACTATTCGCGAACTTCAAAAGCGTGGACATCGGCTGATTCTATGGACATATCGTGATGGAGAAATGTTGGATGAAGCGGTAAAATATTGCAAAGATCATGGTGTGGAGTTTTATGCTGTCAATGAAAACTATCCGGGTGAAACAAAAGAAGAGGCGGGAAGTCGTAAAATTTATGCGGATATCTATATCGATGATCGGAATTTAGGTGGCTTTCCGGGATGGATAAATATCTGGCAACAATTACATCCTGAAGGAGGGGAGTACCTTCATCAACTCGAAAATGAACTGGCTCATTATAATTATAAATTAAAGAAAAGAAACTGGTTGTTGGATTTATTTAAAAAGTAGTTAATTCGTAAGTCGATTGTGTGAAAGTGTTGTAAGTCTCTGTAGTAATAGTTTTCAGAGTTTTTGTTGTTGGTGGAAAAGGAAGTTTTAAAAACTTTCCTGAATTCTTTTTCACCTTAATAAACTTTTGATTAGATTTGCGCTCCTTTTGACAATAAACGGAGAGTTGTCCGAGTGGCTGAAGGAGCACGCTTGGAAAGCGTGTATACTCGCAAGGGTATCTAGGGTTCGAATCCCTAACTCTCCGCA
>JBDSBN010000017.1:0-5102 GCA_039921585.1 Ginsengibacter sp.
AAAAATCAACGTCTAAATTCTAATTTGTTTCGCTAAAAACTTTACCTTGTAGATCATTCTATTTAAAGAATCTTTCTTGCTGTTACTTCCAATCTTTCAAAGAACTTTCGGTCTTGTTTTGACCACCGTTTTTTCTAACGGAGTGCAAAAGTAGAACCTTATTTTTTACTAACCAAATTTATTTAAAAAGATTTTCAAAATTGTTTTATTCTAATATTGAAAACGCTTTCTTTTTTATGTGGTCTGTTTTGTTAAGAACTACACTCCAGTTTTTCGGAGCGGGCCGCAAAGATAAGGGTACTTTTATTACCTAACCAAGTTTCTTTCAATTATTATTTTAAAGGTTTCTCAAAACCCTTTGCCAGCAAAGCTTTTAAGTGATATATTTTTTTAATTAAAATAAATTACTCGCGGATCGATGCTCAATATTGATGAATAAAAAGTAGATAAAAACACTTTACTAATAGCACTTCAAATGTTCCTGATATTCGTGGTAAATAATAGTTCAATTCCAAAGACTCTAAGCGCACAACCATCTTTGTTTTGAAGGCTTTTAAACAACAAATAATTGCAGGCATTTTTAGGTTGAATAAAACAACATTTTTCCCGCTTATTTGCCCTCTTTTGTATTCATAAGATCCGCTTTCATATCGGATAGTGTTTTCCCGCCCTTCATTCCAAAATCCAGGGTACGAACAGGGAAAGGCATGGATATATCATTTTGTTCAAAAACTTCCTTGATTCGAATGATAGCATCATTAAGTACTTTCAAGTAACTGCCATTACCAGATGTATTCACCCACAGACGTACAGTAAAGTCAATAGTACTTTCCCCAAGGCCATCATACATAAAAGTGGTGTCTTCTATTATAACTCCTTCAATTTGTGCTAATGTTTCGAGTGCCACTTTTTGAGCTTTGTTTAAATCATCGCCTTGCGAAACCCCTCCTTTTATATCCAGTCTTCTTTTCCCATACTTTGTAAAATTCTCGATTGGATTTTGAAATATATCTTTATTGGGTATCGTTACGTATTGCCCATTGAAAGTAAGAATCGTTGTATCACGCAATCTGATAGAGTCCACATTTCCCATAAAACCTTTCACTTTAATAACATCTCCAACATCAAATGGCTTTCGGAATGAAATAAATATTCCGGAAATAAAGTTAGAGGCGATATCTTGAAAAGCAAAGGCTAAAGCTAACCCAATGACCCCTGCACCTGCAAGCATAGTCGTAATAGTAGTATCCAGATGCAATATTTTCAAAGTACTAAACACTACAATACCGATACAGAATATATATACAAAATTGACTGCAAGAGCTGCCAGCGTACTTGTTGGAGAGATTTTTTCAAAAGATCGTCTGGTAAGTCTTTTAATCTTTTTGCTGATAAAAAGACCTATTACTAATACGAGACAAGCCAGTAATAAATTTGGAAGAATTGCCACAAAGTCTGTCAGCCATTGATTTAATTTATTTACGACCAGTTTAATTGCTTTATCTAAATTCATACATTATTAATGATTATAAATAACAGAGAATGGTATAGTTATATATAAAGGACGGGATTCTGCGAAGGAGATAGGAGTTTATTCCAATGAAACCAAAAATCTTACCAGCATTTAATAGGAATAGAGGCTTATCTACAATTACAAAGTTTCATTCACCGATAACATCCGGCTGTTTACCGACAAAAACTACCCATGTAACCTATATACTATTGTAGGTAAGTGCGATTGGAGGATATATTTGCTGTAAATAATAAAATATGAATACGAATAAAACAACCAATTTAGGAGAACAGAACACCCGAATAGTCATTGGGATAATGATTTTAATTGCAGGCCTACTTCTTTTAGGATATAAAATGGGTTTGCCGATTCCGGGATGGATATTTTCATGGCCAGTAATAGTTATTGCTATCGGCCTATTGATTGGGATTAAAAGTGGATTTGAAAATTCAGGATCTTTAATTATGATCCTTATAGGAAGTGTCTTCCTGACCGATAGATTAATTCCTGGAGAAAATTTCCGAAACTATCTGGTCCCAATAATCCTGATTACAATAGGTTTAATCATCGTTTTTAGAAAAAGAAATGATGGATCCAACAATAGAAACAAAAAGAATGTTTCTGAATACTTTCCGAGTCCCTCTTTAGCTCATCCTTCAGATCAGGCGGAAAATAAATTTGATTCAATCGTGTCTGATCAGGTAATGGATGAAGGAGAAACAATTAATATCCATGCAATACTTGGGGGTGTCAAAAGAAACATTCACTCTAAAAACTTTTTAGGAGGTGAAATCTTAAGCCTTTTAGGAGGATCAGAAATAAATTTTATGCAGGCAGATATTCAGCAAACAGTCATCCTGGAGGTCAACAGTGTGCTTGGAGGTACTAAATTAATTATCCCATCCAATTGGGATGTTCAAAACAACATTTCCGCTATTTTGGGAGGCATCGAGGATAAAAGAGTATTTAGTAACAGCATCCCGGATTCAAACAAAAAACTCATTCTAAAAGGAGCATGTGTTTTCGGAGGTATAGAAGTAACTAATTATTAATTAAACCAAACTGTCAATCATTTAAATTCATTAATATGAAATGGTATCTCGCAAAACTTATCTACAGAATCATTTGCGGAGAAGGAGTTCACAAGCCGCAATTTGATGAACAACTTCGTTTGATTTTGGCAGAAGATGATTTTCATGCCTTCCAAAAAGCCAGATTGATAGGAGAAAAAGAAGAAGATAAATTCTATAATGAAACTAAAAAACCGGTACAATGGAAATTTATTGACATCACTGAATTACACCCTTTAAGCGACCTGACCGATGGAGTAGAAATTTATTCTAAAATAGGTGAGAAGGAAGATGCAATAAACTATATCAATCAGGTATCTGTTCGGTCAAAATATCTACATGACACCTGCCTTGAAAAATATTTTGACGTAAATTAAAAGTATCGTGCAAAACAGTTCTATTTTATCAAATAAAAGTATCCGGATATTTTTTGAAGCCTGGTGGGTCATCTGGATCTTCCTGCAGTTCTACATTTTAAACGAATTGCAAATAGATTCAAAGTACGCATTGATTGATAGTATTATCGGAACCACAGGGCTTGCCATTATCTGCTTATTTATCAGTAATAATATGAAATATTACCTTCCACGCAGAGAAAAATATTGGTACATATTAGTTATAAGTTTCGTGGGAACATCTCTTTGGCTACTTGCTCACAGAGGAATTTTTGCCCTAATTCTAAATGATGATGATGCATACATGCAAATGATCCGCTATACTTTTCGTATCAGATTTGTTTCCGGGTTTCTATTAATCAGCAGTATGAGTTTGTTTAGTCTTTTGTGGTACAGTCAGCGGGAACAAAATGAAATAGATGCACGGAAAACCGAAATTGAAAGATTAAATAAAGAGGCTGAGTTATTTAACCTCAGACAACAACTACAACCTCATTTCTTATTTAATAGTTTAAATTCAATTAGCTCTTTAACCGTTTCAGATCCTGAAAGAGCCAGAAAAATGATACACCAGCTCAGTGATTTTTTACGCGGAACACTCAAAAAAAATGAAGAGCAATGGAATACTCTGGAAGAAGAACTACTGCACCTGGAACTATATCTGGAAATAGAAAAAGTGCGTTTTGGAAATAGATTACAAACCAATATTGAATGCAGTAAAGAAGTCAAACAAATGCAATTACCTTCTCTCCTATTACAACCCGTCGTAGAAAATGCAATTAAGTTTGGCTTATACGATACTATCGGAGAAGTTGTAATTTCCATCAAAGCGGATGCTCTGCCTAAGTACTTAAAAATTGTTGTACAGAACCCCTATGATCCTGAAACATCTTTTCCTGAAAAAGGAGCCGGTTTTGGCCTCTCCAGCATTCAGAGAAAGCTATTCCTTTTATTTGCTAGAAATGATCTTTTAAAAACTACCAACAACGAACAAATTTTTACTACCACGATATTAATCCCTCAAATTGTATGAATGTAATTATTATAGATGATGAAATTTTGGCCAGAAATATTGTAAAAAACTATTTGGAGCCATATAGCGACATTCATATAGTTGCAGAATGTGGTGATGGATTTGAGGGTCTGAAAGCGATTCAACAACTTCAGCCGGATCTGATATTTCTGGATATTCAAATGCCAAAAATAAATGGTTTTGAAATGTTGGAACTGATTGAGGAACCACCCGCTGTTATTTTTACGACAGCGTTTGATGAATATGCTTTAAAAGCATTTGAAATTAATGCCGCAGATTATTTATTAAAGCCATTTAGCAAAGAGCGTTGTGAAAAAGCAATCAGTAATTACCGCGAAAATGCCGCAGCACCTTCCGTACAAAAGGTATTAGAAACCATTGCCCAAACACCCTTACAGGAAAACCGGGTGGTGGTGAAAGATGGAAATAAAATCAAGATTATACCCATTAATAAAATCCAGTACCTGGAGGCAGCAGATGACTACGTAAAGATTATCACAGCTGATGGGACCTATTTAAAAAAACGCACAATGGCCTTTTATGAAGAATCATTAAGGGCGCATCATTTTGTGCGTGTACACCGTTCATTCATCGCAAACACCTCTTTAATTACCAGAATAGAACCGTATGAAAAAGACAGTCATCTGCTATTATTAAATACCGGAGCAAAACTACCTATCAGCAAGTCTGGATATAGCAAACTGAGAGTAGAATTAGGAATTTAACCACAAATATCGAAAACCTAAGTGAGCTCATTTCTCATGACTTTTTTTATTTATCATTTGATGTATTATTCTGAAAGTATTTGTCATAGAAATAAATTTTAATCCATTTCTTCATCATAAATGCTAATTACTTTAGTATATTTTTACTAATTTTATTATCAACAAGAAATCGTTTGATAATGAAAAACCAATCAATAAAGCAAGACCATTATAAAGTGATCCCTAAACAGCAGGAGGAAGAAATCCAATATTTATCCGGAAGAGGAGCACAAATAAACACTCCGAACCCATTCTTAAAAACACATCAAAACCAGGATGAGATTGAATCAATTGATGATTGGGAAATTGCAAATCCGAAAACACAAT
>JBDSBN010000018.1:0-2678 GCA_039921585.1 Ginsengibacter sp.
GTCTGGTATTAACATTCCTACGGCGAAGAGCATTTTCATCTATTTTTAATTTATAAACAATCTTCTCATCACTTTGCCTGGTTACTTCACTCACCAAATCTCCTTCACCGGCTCCTCTGGATTCGATCAAGCTGCTCTCGTAATTAGTCAGCGGAAAAGTATAAGCGGAATCACTGGAAACAGCTACTACCGCAATAGAATCCACATCCGATTTGTTTTGAGCACTTAATATCGAATCAATTTCCGGCAAGGTTGGATTACGAAGTAATTCGTCCCCAATAATAACCAGAGTATCCAATCCTTCACTTCTGGTAGTGAAAAAACCGGCATACCTATTTCCAATTCCATTTAAGTCACTCACAAAAGTGAAATGATTCACATTATATTGAGACGGGAAACGCGCATCTACAAACTTCAGTTTTGTTAATTGCGAAATCTGATTGAGTTCCGGCCGGTTGTCCGCATAATCTGTAATCATGAAAATATTAAATCCGTTTTTCATTAAAGAAGTATCGCTTCCCTTGCCCGTAGCATTGGGGCGGTTACTCGCATATAAAATGCCTAATTTATTCGGGAAAGCCACAAAAGAAGGATCCAGATTATCGTACACATCATTGGTGATTTGGTTCACCTTCTCGCTATCCATATCATAAATGAAAATATCGGATTGCCCTTTTCTTACGGCACTCATTAAAAGACTCTGACTGCTATAGATATATTTCATATCCTGAACCTGTTCGAAGATATCCGTCAAATCTCTCGTGTAAGGTTTTGTCCTTGTAATGACATCATAAACAAACAGCTTAATTCTTCCTTCTTCTTCATATAAAACAGACAAGCGTGTACCTTTTGGATCCCAGGCCATCATGGGGTAATTAGGATTTATTTCATTCATCTTGCTCCTGGCCCCAAATTTTAATAACGTTTTATCCTTGTAGCCATCATTTAAAATCACTTTATATTGGCCTTGTTTATATTGTACTACAGCAAATGAATAATCTTTCTTGTTAGGATTCACGTTAAAATGAAAGTAATCTTTTCTCTTCCCAATTTCAACACTGGTAATTTCACTTCCTTTCGGATAATTCTTGCGACGCCTGATATCTTCGAAATACTTCTCCTCCTGGTAAGTCATAAATTCTTCCAGCAAATCTTTAAACTTTCGTTTTTTGGTCACCTGCTGAGTCGCTTTATTTAAATTCTTATATATTCTTGCCAGATATAGTAAATAACTGGTGTTTTCTTTTTTATATCGTTCTTCTATATAGTACCAAAAAGCATGTCCGGCTAGTTGTGGACGTTCAAAGGCCAGCTGATAAAAGTTGTTATATTTCTCACTTAATATTTCACTTTTAAGGTCATCGTCCAGCTTGGTACTCCAGTTTTGTCCCACATAAGCCATGTACCCCGTTACGAGCCAATCGGGTAAATCCAGCAATGCTTTATTTCCTGCTACCTCACCTAAATCATCTCCAAATAAAATATTTTGAGTTAATACTTTCGCAATTCCTTCCCGTATTTGGCGGCGCAAATCTGCATGATTGCTATTGTAATAAACGATTAATTTATTATTGACAAGCTGCGTCGTTCCATCGGCACTAATCCAATCAGAACTCAGTCCTATGTTACTTTGCTGCATATCATTAAACGAATTGTAGATCACAATATTTGCACGTCTTTGAAGGGTATATTCTACAAATCTTTCGATTCCCGGCAGTTCTTCTTCAGCTATTTGGATCACATATTTTGCAATAGCTTCTCCATTTTGGTTATAATAGGCGTTAAAATTCAGACTTTGATAATAATTCCATTTAAATTTTTTAAATTGAAGCCGGTTCTTTCCAAACTCTACGCTACTTACCTGGGCATTCGCCATTAATATCATGGAAAAAAAAACAGAAAAAAGCAGAAATATTTTTTTGTCGAATTGATTCTTGTAATCTTGCATGTGGTATGGTTATAATTGCCTAAAATTAAATGATTAACCGTTATCAATAAAATGAATTTAACGTAAACCTAATTTCATGTTCTATATAAAATCTTTTACTTTCAGCCCTATTCAGGAAAACACTTACCTTCTTTATAATGAATTTAAAGAGGGTATCATCATAGACCCCGGCTGTTACTTTGATGAAGAAAGAGATACAATTAAAAACTTCATAACTGAAAAACAGTTAACCCCGAAGTTATTACTTAATACTCATTGCCATCTCGACCATGTTTTCGGTAATAAATTTATTGCAGAAGAATATAACTTAACGTTAAAAACGCATCCTAATGAAAAAGCAGTACTTCAAATGGCTGCCGCATCGGGCTTAATGTACAATCTTCCATTTGATAGTTACAAGGGCGACATCATTCCGTTAATCGAAGGAGATATTATTACACTTGGTAATGATGAATTGGAAGTGATTGAAGCACCAGGACACTCACCGGGAAGTATTTGTTTTTATTGCAAAAAACAAGGGTTTCTAATTGGAGGAGATGTTCTCTTTCAGAACAGTATTGGAAGAACCGATCTACCGGGTGGAAATCACAATCAATTAATAAAAAATATAAAGGAAAAACTATTCATTCTTCCGGATGAAGTGGTTGTATATTCTGGACATGGCCCTGAAACGACCATTGGGCATGAGAAGAAAAATAATCCGTTTTTGGGGTAGGTGTCAGGTTTCAGG
>JBDSBN010000019.1:0-5799 GCA_039921585.1 Ginsengibacter sp.
CGGGTAAGTTGAAAACTTTTCGGATGTTTATGGTTTGCATCTCAATAAATTTCTCGGAAGAAATTCCGCAGGCACCAAGTGCACCGTAAACACTTTCTAATCCCTCCATTCCAAATTTTGCATATTCAAATTCACATACTTTATGGTCGTAATCCTGTGGTTCATGGTGTGAAGCAATAAAATCCACAGTGCCATCAATGACTCCTTTGCGAAGAGCATCTCTGTCGCTAATGGATCTCAATGGTGGATTTACTTTCAGATTTGTATCATAACCTGCCAGGTCTTCATCACTAAAGTACAAATGATATGGAGTTACGGAACAGGAAATATTTAAATTTTCCGCTTTGGCTGCAGCTATTAATTCTAATGACTTTTTTGTGGATACGCCTGTAAAGTGAATTTTTGATTCGGTATAACGGGCCACTTCAATGTCTCTTGCGATCATCAATTCTTCCGCTAAGGCGGGCTTTCCAGGCAAACCTGCCCGGGTGGAAATCACTCCTTCATTTATTAATCCATGTGTGCCAATACTTTTGTCATAAGGTATTTGAATAATCGTCGCATCGATGGTCAAAAGATATTCAAGTGCTTTTTGCAACATTCCGGAAGATTGAATCGGATTTATTCCATCTGAAAAAGCGACGGCTCCTGTCTGATACATATCGTACATTTCGCAAAGCTCCTTACCGTCTGTCTTTTTTGTAACAGAGCCAATTGGGTGGATGTTTACAGGCAACGATTTCCCTTTTTGAATTAAATATTCTACCTGACTTTTGTTGGAAACAACCGGTTGGGTATTGGGAATAAGCATGACATCGGAATATCCGCCGGCTGCAGCGGCATTTGCACCGGATTCAAGTGTTTCTTTAAACTCCTGACCAGGATCGCAAAAATTTGCAAAGCAATCCATCCATCCTATGGAGACATGTAAGTCTGCATATTCTACAACCTGATCAGCTTTAGGCGAAAGGTCATTTCCGATTTTCGTGATCAGACCGTTTTCAATAAAAATATCCTTAACAGATCCGTTGAATGGGGAGGCAGGAGAGTGTATTGTGGCGTTTTTGATTAAAACCTTCATGAGGGTTTTTATATATATTTTGGAGCAGCAAAGGTAAGGAGGAAAAGTGGAATTTTTTGTTTAATTGATTGAATATTGGATGGTTGGATAATTAAAATATCAAATTATTAGAATAAGGGTTGAATGGATGATGGAGATGAGACATTAAAAAAGTAGTACTCTAATTCTCACCAAAGAATTTTTAGAGAGGAGCAAAGAGTCATGAAACTTCAGGAAATAACTTAAACACTAAAGTGTCAAATTTTTATTTTACAAATTAGTAATCTCCCCGTTTAAAATCTTCATAATAAACAAGTGCTTGTTTTCAAAATAATCCGGAATAGAATCTGTATTATTTAAATTCACCGGACGGAAATTAAATTTATGAAACGGCGCATATTTGTCGTCATTGATATGCTCCATAAAATCCTGAGGGTGGTTTAATAATATTTGTGTAAAGTAATAAGCTACCTCAAACCCTTTATACGCAACATCAGTCGGTTTTGCTCTGTATTTTGTAAAATATTGATCCACCAGATAATCTTTGTATTGATTCTTTTGAACATCCATATGCGAAGTGGTAAAATAGATCGGGAAATCCGGATACCCATCTTTTTTCAAAAAACTTCTGAAGCCATCCCAGTTGGGCATTCCGATATACATAATCGGATTATTTTTTCCGATCGGATAAATCGCATCGGCTAATTTAGCGGAAAATGTTTCATCCAAACTAGCACCAATGATTACAACCTGTTTGGAAGTATCCAACATACGTCTCAACCCGTATGTAGAGATAGAACTGTCCAGATTAATGGTGTTTATTTTTAACAGCGCTTTACCCTCAGAAGTGTTCGCAGCTTTAAAATAGTTCTCTATTCTCTTATCGTTTTTCTGTTTTACGAGGTAGATATTGTCTGTACCATGTTTTTGAAGGATGTAACTATATATGGCATCTATATTCGCTTGTAAAGTAGGATTAACGATGATTAAATTTGGATTTTTTCTGATACCGCCATCGTTTGGATAGGTGGCAGAAACAAAAGGAACATTATTGCGGACTGCGTAAGATGCCAGTTGACTATATTCCGGATCCCGCACACTACCAATAATCAAATCAGTTCCATCGAGCTGTTTGTTCCGGATAATCGATGATACAGGAGTTTTGGTTGATTTGGAATCAAAAATCCGGGCTTCAACCTTTTTGCCATCTACATCTATCATGTCAAAAGCAATCATTGCTCCCTGTACAAAATCTACTCCGGGCATTATAAATCGGGGGAGCGATTTTTTGTTTTTCAATTTTCCCTCGTCAAAAACAGAATCCAGATAAAGCGGAGCCAAAATAGCTACTTTAAATGTTTTTTGAGCAGGCATTAGATGTGCCTGAGAATAGGAGTTAGAAGAAAATCCTAAAACAAAAAAAGCAAATAATAACAGATTGTTTTTAATCATATTCTTTGGGCTTTGAGCTGTCAGTTTGAAGCTGTTTCGCTTAGAGCTATTAATAATGGCTCAGAGTTTAATTCTGGCACAGCATTGATCCATATTTTCATTCAAATACAATACTATAAAACTGAAACCACTAAATAATGTTTACTCCCACTCAATAGTTGCAGGAGGTTTGCTGCTAATATCGTACACGACCCGATTAATACCTTTTACATTATTTATTATTTCATTTGATACATGTGCTAAAAAGTCATAAGGTAAATGTGCCCAGTCTGCGGTCATACCATCTACCGAAGTAACTGCACGCAGAGCAACGGTAAATTCGTATGTTCTTTCATCACCCATAACTCCTACACTCTTAACAGGCAACAAGATAGCTCCTGCCTGCCAAACAGTTGCATACAAATTAAAATCTCTGAGTGCTTTTGTGTAAATGGCATCTGCCTTTTGTAAAAGATGCACTTTTTCCTCCGTAATATCTCCCAGGATGCGAATGGCCAAACCCGGGCCCGGAAAGGGGTGCCTGCTTAATAGTGCATCTGGAAGTCCTAATTCATATCCTACTTTTCTTACTTCATCTTTGAAAAGTGATCTCAAAGGCTCCACTAATTTTAACTTCATTTTTTCGGGAAGTCCGCCCACATTGTGATGTGATTTGATCATAACAGATGGGCCGTGTACTGATACGGATTCGATAACATCCGGATAAATTGTTCCTTGTCCTAAAAATTCAATTCCTTCTATAAGATGTGCCTCCTGATCAAATATCTCTATAAAACACCTTCCAATTACTTTACGTTTTTCTTCGGGATCTGTTTTTCCTGCTAACTGAGTGTAGAAATGTTCGCGGGCATTTACTCCTTTAATATTTAAGCCAATGCTCTTGCAAGATTCAATCACTTGTTCGAATTCATATTTACGCAATACGCCATTATCTACAAAAATGCAGTATAAATTATCTCCGATGGCTCTATGTATTAACGTTGCAGCTACGGTGGAATCCACACCACCACTTAATGCCATAACTACTTTTTTGTCGCCGATTAATTCTTTTAATTCTGCAACGGTATCATTTATGAAATGCGCCGGCGTCCAGTCTCCTGAGCATTTGCAGATATTGGTCAGAAAATTTTTAAGAATTTTTTTTCCTTCTGCAGAATGATATACTTCCGGGTGAAATTGCAAACAGTATAATTCATTTTTTTCTCCTTGATGGAAGAAGGCTGCGACAGGAATATTGGGAGTCGTAGCAGAGATGGTAAAGTTTTCCGGTAAAGAAGTTATACTATCGCTATGGCTCATCCATACAGTAGATTTTTCTGTTACATCCTCTAACAAAGGATTTGAAGTTGAGATGTGTAAGTTGGCCCGGCCATATTCCCGTTTGTCGCTCTTTTCCACTTTGCCTCCATAAATTTTGGCTGCTAACTGAGCACCATAGCAAATGCCTAATACCGGCACTTTTTCCAGGATGGCTTTGATGTCAACCACTGGAGCACCCTCTTCGTTCACAGAAAACGGAGAGCCGGAAAGGATGATTCCTTTGAGATCGTCTGTAAACGGAATCTCTTTATTAAATGGGATTATTTCGCAATAAACGTTTGCTTCGCGCACTGCCCGGCCAATGAGTTGGTTATACTGTGAGCCGAAATCGAGGATAATTATTTTTTCAGTCATTTGCAGCGAAGGTAAAAAGTTTATTGATTTATGAAATTGATTTAATTGAAACTTTAGTAGATTTATGAGCAGAATTTAATTTATATAGGGATGCTTTAACTTATTTACCGATAAAGTTGAACCTGAAAGGCGACTTATTCCTTTAAAATCATTTCAATTATTAATTCATGAAAAGTGCTCTTTTTTTTATAAGTATCTCCTTTTTTTACATTTCATGTGATATGAATGGTCTGTCTCATCATGGAAATGGGAATGTAGTTTCAGAAATGAGAATAGTGGAGAATTTTCATTCTATTCAATCAGCCGGATCAATTGATGTAGAGATTATACCATCAGAATCGATTTCAGTAGAGGTGGAAAATGATGAAAATCTGTTGGAATATGTGGTTGCAAAAGTGGAAAACGGAATTTTATATGTGAAATACAAAGAAGGTTCCTATTCAAATGATCATGCGAAAGTGTATGTGCGTGTTCCACAGTTAAATGAAATTGTTTCCTCAGGTTCTGCAGATTTTGATATTAATGGGACATTAAAAAATGCGGTTGAGTTAAAAATTCGTTTATCTGGTTCCGGAGATGTGGAGGGAGATATCGATGCCCCTTCTGTAAAAGCATATAGTTCGGGTTCAGGAGATATCAAATTATCAGGAAGAACCCAGACTTTCGAATGTGAAATCCGGGGGAGTGGTGATGTGGAATGCGGGAACTTGAAAAGTGAACATACCATTGTATCCGTAAAAGGAAGCTCAGATGTAGAAGTGTTTGCCAGTGTTAGTTTGAAAGTATCTGTAGCAGGCAGCGGTAGTGTGTCTTACAGAGGCAATCCAACAAATCCTGAAATAAAAATAAGCGGCAGTGGGAGTGTGCGGAAAATGTAGAACTTTTTTAGACCAGGAAACAGGGTATCAATGGCCTATTGCTCCATACTCAGTTCAGGTAATTCTTTATATTCAAAAGGTGCATTCGGTTCGGCAGAATTTCTAAAATCCTTTTCTACACTACATGCTTCCATATCAGAAGCTGTAATTTGAAATCTACCTATTTCGCTGATCCTATCCTCACTTAAATTTCCAAAGAGCCATTCATAGGCCAGGTCCTCCGTTAGAATGACAGGCATTCTTTTTCGGCTGTTGTGAATCTGCGCCATCAAAGGATTTGCTGCTGTGGTAATAATGCTGAAAGTTTCGGCGTATTCTCCTGTTTCAATATCTTTCCAGGGTTGCCAGATACCAGCCATAAAGAAATAATCCTTGTGTTTTATTCCTACGTGGTATGGATATTTAATCGCCGTTTTTAAAGGCTTACCGGTTCGTTTTCCAATGGGAAATATATGTCGCCATTCATAGAATCCCGTCGATAGTACCAGACATCTTCTGTGTAGAGCCGCCTCTCTGAATATTTTTCCAGGAAGCAACATTTCTTCACTTGTGGCATTAAGCGTGGTTAACGGAGGTTGAAACTGACCGTTTTCTTTTTTATAACCATACCGGAATCGATTGGCTTCTTCGCGGGTTTTGATGTAAGAAGGCAGGAATCCCCATTCCATTTCTACAATATCGAATCCGTTTTCATCGTCTCTTTTTCTCAAAACCGGGGCGACACCATAATCAAAT